>JAFAQO010000464.1 GCA_019246375.1 Mycobacterium sp.
ATTTGTCTGCGAGTTCGGCGAATTCGGGTAATTCGTGAAACGTCCGGCCGGCGGATCGTCTTTCTGCGCGACTAGCAGTTCACCCAATTCTCGGAACTAGTTCTCAAACTCTCTGCAGCAGTTAGGAAATCAACTGCGCCGGGATAACTGCGCGAGGATCAACGGCGCGATCTCGGCTGCCAGGTATTCGTGTCCCGCGTCGTTGGGGTGGATACCATCAGCGCCGATCAGATCGGGTCTGCCGACCAACCACCTGTCGGCGATCGCATCAACGTAGGTTGCCCCCACCGCCGAGGCTTGACGATGGAGGATGTCGTTGACCTGTAGCACGGCATCGGGTGGATCGGCGGTTGGCCACGGCGGCCCGATCACAAGGAGTCGCGCCGTTGGAGCAATGCGCCGCGCCAGCTCGAAGGTGTCGTCGGCTTTTCCGGCCAGCAATTCAAGATCCGCGCCCTGATCATTGCGAGACCCGAAGAACACCACCAGCGCATCGTTGGGCCGGACCGCCCTGGCAGTCAGATCCTCGAAATAGCTGCCGTGGTCGCCCAGGACGCCGTAACCGGCTCTTCCCTCTGACGCCACCTCGGGTGCAACAAACACTCCCTGGTGAGCGAGTATTTCCCAGACACGAGAAGTCCATGCGTTCGGTCCCTCGCCACCTTCATCGGTGCCGGTGGTATAGGAGTCGCCGATCACCGCGACATGGTTGACCGGAGAACCCGAGGTCAATGTCTCGAAAGGCCGCGTGCGAGCTGGATATTGGCTGACCGTGCCGATCACCATCGCGAGTGAGATGACCAACGTGGCCAGCCGACCCACTACTACCTCCCTTTTCCGACATCGTTGTGTGCGATCCCCCTTTAAGCGGCATCGTACGAGCAAAGCTCAGCGACGTGGCGTTCGACCTCCGCTGTCTCGTTGGACACCTGGCACAGACACTGAGCATCGGCCGAGCCCTTGTTGGTCATGCGCTACAGCAACATTCGCTTCCCCAAGCGGACTTCAACCCGCGCGCACTGATATTGCTTTGGTTCTCGCCTCCAAGGCACGGTCGATTGATTGAAGCTTGCCCTTGACGGGCCCGGCGGGCGAATCAACCCGCGAATCAGCGTGCAGATGCCTGACGTCGACGAACCTTCGCATCCACCGGCGAGCGGGCTCTTCAACGAAGTGAAACAACGCGATGGCGGCCCCGACGGCGATCCCAACCAGGCCGATTACGGTCAGCTTTCCCGCGGAGCCCTGCAGCGTGAGCTCAAACTGCTCCGCGGCCCACGTCCACGCTGTATGCACCAGCTCGTGCACCATGTACAGACAAAACGAAACCTGCCCGCCGAACACCATCACCCGAGTAGATAGTAGCCATGGCACGCTGCCCGTGCCGATCGCCAGAGTCATGACCAGCGGCACGAACAGCACATCGACGAGCCCACCGCTATCTTGAACTCCCGGAACCGGATGCGCGTCAAGCAGGTACATGAGGCCCACAACGGCGGCGGTCAGCAACAAAGCCAGGTATCCGGCGCCCTGTCGAACCCGAGAGGTCAGGCGCAATCGTCCGACGGCGACACTGACGAGTGCTCCCGCCGTGAACTGCATGACAATGCGGGGCAGCCAACTCCACGGTGTGTAGAAGTGGCCGCTTGCCAACAACAGCAGAACTGGCGGTAGCGAGGCGGCGACCGCCAGCCAGAGCAGGCTGCGTGCTCTCGTAGCATGGGCCATCCTAAAGATCACCAGGATGAGCACGCCGAAAAGCAGGTACGCCAGCCACTCAGCGCTAATCGACCATGCCGGCCCGTCCCAGCTCGAACCGTCAAAGAACGGCTGGAACCAGAGCTGCACGAGCAGAATCTGGCGCACGTAGCTGATCGCGGTCAGTTGGCTGACGTTCTCCGACGGCACGTGACCGAAGTGCAGCGTGAAGATCACCCACAGCGCAGCCAGGTGCAATGTCACCAGATAGACCGGCCATACCCTGGCCAACCGCAGCCAAAGAAAATGCAGGGTGGCGCGGGTGGACCATGACCAGCCCATCCGGTCGAGGTAGTTCCAGGTCAATACGAACCCACTGAGAATGAAGAACAGGTCGACGCCCTGGGCGCCGCAGTTAAGCACCGGCGCCAGCACATCGCTGAAATCCGGCGCCGCGTCCCGCAGCAGCGGGCGGAAGTGGAAAAGCACCACCCACACCGCGGCGATGATGCGAAGACCAGTAAGGGCCTTGATCTCTCCGGTGCGCACAACACCCCCTGGAGGCCGCTGCTGCTTCTTCGGCGCCACTAAGTCGGCGGCCGGGCCGTTCCCTCCACCCGACGTGACAATCCAGTAGCGTTCGGAGGGTATCAGCGCCTCGCTGGATTGGCGTGTCGGCAACGCGGTGCGCCTGGTAAGAACGTCGGCCCGAATCACGACGTGGTCGCCGCTAGTCTTGACTCGTTCCAGAAAGAAGGCGTTCGGATATGTCGCTCGGGGCGCCACCCTTCAGCTGGCCGCACACCACCCGTGCAGCGGTGAGCATTTGTTTCGACGACGCGCGGCCGAGCCAGTTGGACCACGGCGTGAAGATCTTTGCCCGATACGGATTGACCGGCACGTTCTACGTACTGCCCGAGATGGTGGCCGCGCGGCTGGACGACTGGAAACAGGTAGTCGCCGCCGGGCATGAAATCGGTAACCACACAGTGACGCATCCGTGCAGCGGGAACTTCGCTTTTTCGCGCCGCAACGCTCTGGAGCGCTACACCTTGGAGCGGCTCGAGCGCGACGAGCTGCTGGGCGCTAACGATGCGATCGAAAAGCTCCTCGCGATCAGGCCGAAAACCTTCGCGTACCCATGTGCTCAACGCTTCGTCGGGGCCGGCGAACAGACGCAAAGTTACGTGCCGCTTATTGCGCGCCACTTCATCGCCGGGCGCGGCGGATTGGACGAAGTGCCCAACGACCCGACAATCTGCGACCTGGCTCAGATCACCTCACTTGACATGGACGGCGCGAGCCCAGAGCGGTTACGGTCACTCGTGCAGTGGGCTCTCGACGAAGGCCGCTGGCTCGTGCTGGCCGGCCACGATGTCGGTGAATCGAAACCGCAGAGCGTTCCCCCGAGCAGCCTGGACGAGCTTTGCCGGTACGTTTCGGAGTTAAATCACGAACTGTGGGTTGACACGGTGGCCACCATCGGGTCATTCGTCGCGCAATCTCGAGGTACCGGGATCAGCGGTTCTCACCCTCGTGCAGGCGATGAGCGGTGACACGCGCCGCCATGCCAGCGATCAGGGAAGTTCAAAGTGTTGGTAGTCGATTGGAGACCTCCAGTAACCACCCCACTGCCAACCACGATCAGTGAAGACGTGTACGGCTGGATCGCCGCTATGCAAGAGTGCGGGG
>JAFAQO010000371.1 GCA_019246375.1 Mycobacterium sp.
ACAAGGTCGAACTTGTCAGCCGCCTACTGCAGGCCCGCGACCGCGGCTCCACCATGATATTCACCCGCACCAAGCGCACCGCCCAAAAGTTAGCCGATGAATTAGCCGAGCGCGGATTCGCCGTCGGCGCCGTACACGGCGATCTCGGCCAGATAGCCCGCGAGAAGGCGCTGAAAGCTTTTCGCACCGGCGGCATCGACGTACTGGTTGCCACCGACGTGGCGGCCCGCGGTATCGACATCGACGATGTCACCCACGTCATCAACTACCAGTGCCCGGACGACGCGAAGACGTATGTGCACCGCATCGGACGCACCGGGCGGGCCGGGCGCACCGGCGTCGCGGTCACCTTGGTGGACTGGGACGAGTTGGCCCGCTGGGCGATGATCGACAAAGCATTGAACCTTGGCTGCCCCGATCCCGCCGAGACGTATTCCAGTTCGCCGCACCTGTACGCCGAACTGGGCATCCCGGCCGACGCCGGCAGTACCGTCGGCGCGCCTCATACGCGGCAGGGCAAGCGGGCCGCCGGCGATGGCCAGGCATCCGGGTCACGGACCCGCAACGGCACCCGGTCGCGGCGGCGTACCCGCGGCGGCAAGGGGGCAAGCGGCCACCCGGCCGCCATCGCCCCCGGCAGCGGTGACGCTCCGGCAGACGCAACCACGGGCACCCCCCCGGGCGATGGCGCGCACAGCGGACGCCGCCGCCGTCGCCGCCGACCGGCAGCCAGCGCCAGCTCGAACGCTAACTGACCCGGCGCCGCCGCCCGATGGTCAAACCCGAACGCCGCACCAAGGCGGATCTGGTGGCCGCCGCGGCGATCGTGGCCGTGTTAGCAGCCGTCGCCGCCCTGATCTGGTGGACCAGCGATGCGCGGACCACAATCAGCCGGCCCGCCGCCATCCAGGCGCCCAGCCCGACGCCAGCCCGCCAGGTACCGGCCGCGCTGCGCCAGCTGTGGACCGCCGCCAGCCCGGCCACCGACAGACCTGTGGTGGTGGGCGGCACGGTCGTCACTGGCGATGGTCACCGGGTGAACGGGCGCGACTCGGTCACCGGCGAGTCGCGCTGGAGCTACAGCCGCGACAGCGATCTGTGCGCGGCGTCATGGGTTTACCGCTACGCGGTCGCGGTCTACCGCGATGACCGTGGCTGCGGTCAGGTCAGCACCATCGACGGGTCGACCGGCCAGCGCGGGCCCAGCCGTAGTAGTTACGCCGACAAGCACATCGACCTCTCGTCCGACGGGTCGACGGTGTTATCGGCGGGCACGACTCGGCTGGAACTGTGGCGCTCGGACTTGGTCAGGATGCTGTCCTACGGCGAGATCGACGCCCGGGTGAAGCCGTCATCCCACGGACTGCACAGCGGGTGCACCTTGGTGTCGGCAGCGGCCAGTTCATCGGCGGTGTCGGTGCTTGAGGCCTGCCAGAAGAAGACCGACCTGCGGCTGGCACTGTTGCGTCCGAGCAAGGAAGAAGACGAGCCTGAGCAACGCAAGGTACCCGAGACGGGCATTGAACCGGGTTCCGGTGCACGGGTGCTGACCGTCTCGGAGACCAGCACGGCCGTCTATCTGCCGTCGCCACAGCCCCGAGTGGAGGTCGTCGACGAAACCGGTGTCACAGTGGCGAGCACACCGCTACCGAAGCCGGCGTCACCGGCTTCTGCGATATCACGGCTGGGTGGGTTGATCAGCTGGTGGACCGGTGACAGTGTGATGGTTTTCGACGCAGCGAATCTGCGCTACCGCTCCACCATCGGCGCCGACGGGCCGGCCATTCCGCTGGGCCCGGCGGCGATGATGGCCGGCCGGCTGCTCGTCCCAGTCACCGGCGGGGTGGGCGTGTACGACCCGGTCAGCGGCGTCAACGAACGCTACATCCCGGTCAGTCGCCCGCCGGGCACGTCAGCGGTGATTCCGGTGGTATCCGGTTCCCAGGTTTTCGAGCAGCGCGGTCACACCGTCGTCGCACTGGGCTGATCGTGCCCTGCTAGACCTCGGGACTGAACGTGGGCAGCGGCTTGCCCGATTTCCAGTGCGTGAGCAATGCATCCGCCAGCTCTTTGTAGGCCAGCGAGCCCTTGTTCTTGCGGCCGGCTAACACCGACGACCCCGACGCGCTGGCTTCGGCGAAGCGCACCGTCCGCGGGATCGGCGGAGCCAGGACCGAAAGGTCGTAGCGGTCGGCGACATCGAGCAGCACGTCGCGGGTGTGGATGGTTCTCGAGTCGTAGAGCGTCGGCAACGCGCCCAGCATCCGCAGGTCGGGGTTAGTGATCTGCTGGACGTCGGCAACCGTGCGCAGGAACTGGCCGACGCCGCGGTGCGCCAGCGTCTCACACTGCAGCGGCACGATGACCTCGTCGGCGGCCGTGAGCCCGTTGAGGGTGAGCACTCCAAGCGACGGCGGGCAGTCGACGATCGCCACGTCAAACTGGTCGCTGATCTTGTCCAGTGCGCGCTTGAGCGCATACTCACGCCCGGCCCGCATCAGCAGCATCGCCTCGGCGCCGGCCAGGTCGATGTTGGCCGGCAGCAGCGTCATTCCCTCCGCCGTCGTGACCAGCGTCGCGCTGGGCTCAACTTCACCGAGCAGGACCTCGTGCACCGACACGGGCAGTTTGTCGGGGTCGTAGCCGAGCGAAAACGTCAGACAGCCTTGCGGATCGAGGTCGACGAGCAGTACTCGTCGTCCCTCGTCGACCATCGCCGCGCCCAGCGAGGCCACCGTCGTCGTTTTGGCCACCCCGCCTTTCTGGTTGGCCACCGCCAATACCCGAATCCCTGTCACAAGCGCCGCTCCTCCTCATCGCTTCGCTCTGCACCGTCGCCGGCGGGCACAGTGCCATCCTGGCATCTTTTGCACCATGCCCGTGTGACGATGGCAGCGATTGTCAGGCACAATCTTTCAGCATGGGCGTCGAAGACCACCGGCTACTGCTGCTGCGCCACGGTGAGACCGAGTGGTCTAAGTCCGGCCAACACACCGGACGCACCGAACTGGACCTGCTCGACGCGGGCCGGGAACGGGCCCGGGCCGTCGCCGAGACGCTGAGCAAACTTGACCTGGAGAACCCGCTGGTGATCAGCAGCCCACGTCGGCGGGCCGTGGAAACCGCCGAGCTGGCCGGCTTGACCGTCGACGAGGAATCGGAGTTGCTGGCCGAATGGGATTACGGTTCCTACGAGGGCCTGACCACCGCGCAGGTCCAGGAATCGGACCCGGACTGGCTGATCTGGACACACGGCGCCCCCGGTGGTGAAAGCGTCGTTCAGGTCAACGAGCGCGCGGATGCGGCCGTTGCATTGGCCTTGCAGAACATGGAGTCTCGCGACGTGGTGTTCGTCGGACACGGCCACTTCTCCCGTGTGGTGATAGCCCGCTGGGTTGAGCTGCCGGTGGTCGAGGGTCTTCGTTTCGCAATGCATGCCGGTGGGCTCGCGGTATGCGGTTTCGAACACGGGGTGCGCCAGCTGGCGCGCTTGGGTTGAGCAGCTATCCGCATGGCGGATGAGCCACCGTTCGTGCTGTGCGGGCCGAGTGGGGCGGTCGTCGCCGACGGGGTCCAGACCTGCTACTCACAGGTGACCGCCGCGTTAGCCGCGCTGCGCGGTCGAGCCATACCGATTGTATTGGGCGCCTTGCCTTTTGACGGTGACCGGCCCGCTGCGTTGATGGTGCCGCGAACCGTGCGGCGCACCGCGTCGCTGCCCGACTGGCCGACTGGGCCGCTGCCGACGGTGCGCATCGCAGCCGAGGTCCCGACCCGCGACGAACACCGCGCCCGGATCTGTCGGGCACGCGATCAGCTGGCGGCGCCGGGCAGCCCGCTACACAAGGTGGTGCTGGCCCGCGCGTTGCAACTGACCGCCGACGCACCGCTGGACCCCCGCGTGATCCTGCGCCGGCTGGTGGCTGCCGACCCCACCGCCTACGGTTACCTCGTCGACCTGACACCGGCCAGTGACCACTATCGCGGCGCGGCCCTGGTGGGCGCCAGTCCGGAACTGCTGGTCGCCCGCGACGGCGATCGGGTGACGTGCCAGCCATTCGCCGGTTCGGCACCGCGTGCCGCCGAGCCTGCACTCGATGATGCCACTGGGGCCGCGCTGGCGGCGTCGGCCAAGAACCGTCACGAGCACCAACTGGTCATCGACGCTGTGCGTGCGGCCCTGCAGCCGCTGTGCGACGAGCTGACGATTCCGGCCACGCCCCAGCTGAGCCGCACCGCTGCGCTGTGGCACCTGAGCACACCGATTAGCGGTCGGTTGAGCGAACAATCAACGAACGCAATTGATTTGGTGTTGGCGCTACATCCGACCCCGGCAGTCGGAGGGGTACCGACCAAGGATGCGTGCGAGCTCATCGCCACACTGGAGGGTGACCGCGGCTTCTACGCCGGAGCTGTCGGGTGGTGCGATGCGCGTGGCGACGGCCGCTGGGCGGTGTCGATTCGCGGCGCGCAACTGGCCGCCGATCGGCGCAGTGCGCTGGCCCACGCCGGCGGCGGCATCGTCACCGAATCAGAACCCGATGACGAAGTCGACGAGACGACAACGAAATTCGCCACTATTTTGACCGCGCTGGGGGTCGAGCAGTGACCCAGCACATCCGCCGGGCGACACAGCGCTTTTCGGTGATTAGCTACCGGGTGCTCGGGCCGGAGTTGGCGGAGCTGGCCGCACCCCGCTGATCGGCGGCCCAGCGCACCGCAGCCGGACTGAACAGCAGCGCCAACACGCCCACCGCCACGACCGCCACCGGGATGCCAACCGCCGGCCGGTGCGAGCCCACCGCGAGATACCAGGCAACGGGAAGCAGCAACAGCTGCGTGAACACCGCGAGACCGCGGCCCCACCGTTTGCCCGCGATCAGGGCGCTTCCGGCGGCGAGCACAGCGCCGCCGACCAGAACGAACCAGATCGCGGTGCCGAAGCCGTTGACCACATGTTGGTCGGCGCCACCGAACCCGCGCAGTACCAGAACCGCTGCCACGACCAGTCCCGCGGCGCCCTGGAGTGCGACGATGAGTCCTGCGACGCGCACGCTGGCCGGACCAGTCACAACATCAGCGTAGCCAGTGTCGCCGCTGAACCACATCGCCCGCCTCCTCGGGTCGTTGCAC
>JAFAQO010000011.1 GCA_019246375.1 Mycobacterium sp.
AGGTCAGCGTTCCGACGCCGTACGTCTGGAGCGACGCAGATACCACCTTGCTCGGCAGGGCGGCCCACGACTGTGGCCGTTACGTCACCGGTGAATACCGCTTCGAGACCCTGCATGGCGTATCCCACTGGATACCTGACGCGCAGCCCGATGCCATCGCCGGCTTGTTGCTCGAGGTTTGCGGCCCATCCCATTTAGAGCACCGATGGTGCGTGCGGCGGGACTCGAACCAGTATCCCCGCTACCGGTTCACGGCCAAATAGCCTGGACTAGGCCAAACACTTCACACGCAATCACACGTAACCCGCGCCCTGGGCGCACGGCGCAACCGCGAACCTCCGTAACGCGGCAAAGCGACACCTTGTTCCTTTGCCAGCACTTCACTGCGGTGCCCGAGCTGGTCGTCGAAGGCAGGCGCAGCTATTGGCGAAGTTGCGAATACGGGCCTGCGTGCCCTCAGTTTGGCTAACGTAACAACATGCCAGCCCGGTCTTTCGATGATGCCAACGCGTTCCATCGGATCATGCGCAACTTCGCGGCCACGAAGGTGGGGGTGGCACTTTTTCGCCCGACCGCGCACCGTCTCGACCAACTCGTCACCAACCTCACCGGCGGCAGGCGTAGTTTTACCGGGATCGCGGCCGGCCTGCCGGCGGTCATCCTCACCACCACCGGGGCCAAGTCGGGCAAGCCCCGCACCGTAGCGGTGTTCGGAATCCCGCACGCCGACGGCCTGGGCCTCATCGCGCCCAACTTCGGCGGCGCAAAGCACCCGGCTTGTTACCACAATCTGAAGGCCAATCCAGAGGCCACGGTGTCTATCGAGGGCGATACCTGGCATGCCACCGCCCGATCCGCCACACCCCGCGAGCGCGACGAGATCTGGGAGAAAGGCGTCGAGTTCTACCCCGGCTGGTCAAAGTACGAAGCACGGGCCGGCGAAAGTTACATAGAGGCGTTCATCCTCAACCGGAAATGACCCGATTTGCAGACAACGCCGTTCGCTAGGCTGCTCGATGTCAGGGTCACATCGCGAATCAGGAGCCAACTATGAAGGCCGATGCGAAGAGACAGAGGGAAGACGCCCGTCGGCTACGGGAGTTCACCGCATTCGACAACTTCTCGGACGACGAGCTGGAGCGCTTAGTCCGAGCAGCACATCGCACCTCGACGTCCGCGGCATGGCCGCTGATTCATGAGCAGACTCCGTCGAACGCCTGCTACATCCTGCTCAGCGGGGAGGCAGCGGTATACGTCGGCCGGGATCGCATTGCCGTGGTAGAGCCGGGTGAGGTGATCGGCGAATCTGTGCTCCGCCGCGGGAAACTGCGTAATGCGACCGTAACGACAACCGGGCCGGCCGAGGTGCTGGTTATCGAGCGCGACAATCTCGTCAGCTTGCTGGATGAGATACCCGCGCTACGTGAAACCATGGACGCGACTGTGGCGCGACACGCGCCGGAAGCGGCAAAACCCGATCCGAGTTAACGAGGGAAGGGGTTTCGACCCACCTCGCGCGACCCACCTGCACGCGTCCGGACCCACGAACCGGACAGGCGGCCGGCATTTCCGCGCAATAGCCAGCAGGCGATCCTTGACGAGCTGAGCGCCGGACATCTCGCCATCGCCGGAATCGCCGGCTAATGAGCGCCTAGCGCCGCGCGGCCGGGCCGGCGAGGACGCGGCAGTCGGCATGTAGCGGCCCGGCCGGTACGCCGTCGCGCCGCATGCAAGGCACCTCGTCGTCGTGTGCGCAGGTGACAGTGAACGCGACCGAAATAGCAGAGGTTAGGCAAAACCTGGGCACCGGTGCCGGTCGAATGAGACGATGTGCGCCCCCGAAGACGAAAGGAGACATCAGATGGCTGGTTTGGGCGCAATCGCACTAAGTACCGCTCCGCTCCTAGGCGGGGCGCTGCTTGCGGGCGCCGCGGGGCAATTGAGAGGTCCGGACTACCACAGCGCAATAAACCAGGACCTCGATCTGCTGGAGCGCCTGCCCGCCGATCAGGTAGCCCGCCGAGCAGCGATCCTGCGCACGGTTGAGCTGCGCATCGACGACTTGGTGTCTGCCACCGAAAAGAGCCGCCAATGGAGGGCGGTGGCGGTTTCTTATCAGGGCAACTGGCGCGACATCGTCCTGTTGGTCTGCGCTGTGTTGTTCACCTACGTCTGGTGGCACGTTAGTCACCATCGAACCGATTGGCTCCCGATGTTTCTCGTCATGATCGCGGCCTGCGTCCTGTCGGCCGTCTACGCCTTCCGCGGGTCGGTGAGAAGCGTGCGTCGGCTCGTCCGCTCGATCCCAACCGTCGACGAATAGCGGTGTGTACGTCTAAAAATCATCAGACGGCTTTGGTGAGGCCGACGTAGGACAGCACCACGTCGGATTGATCGGTCTCGCGGGTCAGCACCGCATAGGAGCGGATGAACGACTGGCCCACGCATCCGTCGACCTTGACGTGGAAGTTGCTGATCATGACCCAGGGGTTCGGTCCCTTGAACTCTTTCTTGTCTACGGGCACCACGATAATGAGGCCGGGCTTGAGCCCCACGGTGAGCACGCCGCTGACCGGCACGGTCACGATCGGTAGAACAGTCGGTGGCGTACCACCGAACGGCAGCGGTGCGGCGATCCCCGGGCTGATGCCGCTGCTACCTCCCATGGTGACGCCGTTGGACGTGCTCATGTCGATTCCGCAGCCGATCTCGTAACCGGCCTCCAGGACGCCTCGAGGCGGTTCCGGCCCGATCAGCGAACCAATGAATGTTCCGCTCGCGAGGTATTAGCGAGAC
>JAFAQO010000476.1 GCA_019246375.1 Mycobacterium sp.
CGTTCGCGCGTACTTTGGGTTCAGTCGGGCGAATCTGAAACCAATGTGCGATCAAAAGGAACGAAGAATGATGAGAATTGGTGGTAAGTCCGTGCGCCGGCAAGCCGCTGGCATCTTTGCCGGCTGCAGCCTCCTCGCGGGTCTGGCTGCTACCACGATTGCGGCGCCCACGGCGTCCGCAGCACCAGACTGCAGTGCTTCCGGGGTGGCCAGCACCGTCAGTTCGGTGACGGGTTCAGCTCAGCAGTACCTCAGCAATCACCCGGGCGCGAACGCGGCGGTGACGGCAGCCGAACACGAGCCGCGTCCGCAGGCGGCGGCCGATCTGCGTAGCTACTTCAACGCACACCCTCAGGAGTACTACGACTTGCGGGGGATTCTGGCGCCTATCGGCGACACTCAGCGCCAGTGCAACACGACGGTGCTCTCGCCCGATCTGGAGTCGGCCTACAACGAATTCATGGCCGGCTGACGACGGACGACAGCCCTAGCTGGTCCCGCAGGGTGAGCCCGCCGTACTCGGTACGGAACGCCCCCCGTTCCTGCAGTAGCGGCACAACTTGGTCGACGAAGTCGTCCAAACCCTGCGGGGTCAGGTGGGGCACCAGGATGAATCCGTCACACGCATCGGCCCGCACATACCGGTCGATCTCGTCGGCAATGTGCGCGGCAGTGCCGACGAACTGCTGGCGGCTGGTAACGGCGATGACCAGTTCGCGGATCGACAGGTTCTCGGCTTCCGCGCGTTCGCGGTACTTGCGGGCCACCGCGATGGGGTCGCCGTGCCGGACGCGGCCCTGAGTGATGCTGGTATCGCCGGTTGGATCGAAATCAGGCAGCGGTCCCTCGGGGTCGTAGGCCGAAAGGTCGCGGCCCCACACCTGCTCCAGCATGGCGATCGCCGTCGCGCCGCTGACCTGCTGATGACGAATGTGCTGTGCTTTGTCGGCGGCCTCGTCGGCGGTGTCGCCGAGCACAAACGTGGCGGCCGGAAAGACTTTGAGCTCGTTCGGGTTTCGCCCGTAGGAGGCCGCACGTCCTTTGACGTCGGCGTAGTAGCGCTGGCCGGCCTCCACGGTTGAGTGCAGGGTGAACAGGGCGTCAGCGTGCCGGGCGCCGAAGTTTCGGCCTTCGTCGGAGTCGCCGGCCTGCAGCAACACCGGATGGCCCTGCGGTCCGGCGGGCAGCGTCGCGACCCCGCGCACGTCGAACTGGGCGCCGTGATGTTCGACCGCCCTGACACGACTGGGATCGACATAGACTCCGGCGTCGACGTCGGCCACCACGGCATCGGGTGCCCAGCTGTCCCAGAATTCGCGCGCCACGGTGAGGAACTCCTCGGCGCGGCGGTAGCGCTCTGCGTGGTCGAGGAAGCCGCCGCGCCGAAAGTTGGCTCCAGTGAAGGCATCTGACGATGTCACCATGTTCCAACCGGCCCGGCCGTCGGACAGGTGGTCAAGGGTGGCGAATTGTCGTGCCACTTCGAATGGTTCGTTGAACGTGGTGTTGATGGTTCCGGTCAGTCCGATGTGGTGCGTGACCGCGGCCAGGGCGGCAAGCACGGTGAAGGTGTCCGGGCGGCCGACGACGTCGAGGTCGTAAATGCGGCCGCGGTGCTCCCGGAGCCGCAATCCCTCGGCGAGAAAGAAAAAGTCGAACAACCCGCGTTCAGCGGTACGGGCGAGATGCACGAACGAGTCGAACTCGATCTGGCTGCCGGCATTCTGGTCGGTCCACACCGTGGTGTTGTTGACTCCCGGGAAGTGGGCGGCCAGATGAATCGGCTTGCGCTGATCCCCTTCTCGAATGTTCATTGGGTTAACCCCCAGCGTTTGGCGATCAGCTCATGCGAGCGCAGCCGGTCCTCGTGCCGGTAGGTGACCGAGGTGATGATGAGTTCGTCGGCACCGGTGGCGCGCTGCAGCGTCTGCAGCCGCTCGGCGACCTCCTCGGGGTTGCCGACGAATTGGGTTGCCACGCGGTCTTGTACCGCAGCGAACTGCTCGTCTGTCAGCGGCGCGCAGTCGTCGGGATCGGGGTAGGGCACGGCGCCGTCGCCCGTCCGGATCGAGTACACCCAGTGGCCGTAGGTGGACGCCAGGTGTCTGGCGGTGGCGGTGTCTTCGGCGACGACGATGTCGGCCGACACCACGACATAGGGCCGCGACAGGGCCGCCGACGGGGTGAAGGCCTCGCGGTAGGCGTCGACCGCCTCCAGCGCGGTGGCCGGCGTGATGTGATAGCTGGCGACGAACGGCAACCCGTGCGCGCCGGCCATCTGAGCGCTTTTACCCTTGCTGCTACCGAAGATCCACGGTCTCAGGCCGGACCCTTCGCCGGGGACCGCGTGCACATCCATGCCCTCGACCTGATAGCTGCCGTCCAGCATGGCCAGGATGTCGCCGAGCTGTTCGGCGAAGTCGGGCGCCACCGCCTCGGGCTGTTGCAAGATCGCCATGGTCGCCTGCACCCGCTCCTTGTTGAGCAGCGCCCGCAGGTCGAACGGCGGCGGCACCACCACGCCGTGCACCTCACGCCACTCGCGGGGCGGTTCGGCCCTGTCCTCGGCTCGCGGCGGTTTGCTCTTTCGCGGCCTATGCGATGTGCGGCGGCGCTGGCCGGATCGACCCACGCCCAGGTCGATGCGGTCGGGATGAAAGGCCTCGAGCATGCCGAAGCTTTCGACAACGGCGGCGGCGGTGGTGTGGCTGAGCTGCACGGCCGCCGACCCGACCCGAATCCGCTTGGTAGCGGCGGCGATTTGGCCGATCAGCACAGCGGGTGACGAGCTGGCGACGCCGACAAAGTGATGCTCGGCGATCCAAAACCGGCGATAACCCCACTGCTCGGCGTGCTGAGCCAAGTCGATGGTGTTGCGCAACGCAGTCGCCGCGTCGCTGCCGGCGCTGATCGGCGCCAGGTCCAGGATGGAAAGCGGGACGGTGCTCATGCGCGCCGCTCCTCCTCATCGCTTCGCTCTGCATCGTCGCCGGCGCGGCTCATTGGTCCACCGCCGCATAGCGGTTGGGCGCGATCAGCAAACCGAGCCGTTCGCGTAGGGTTTCGCCGTCGCGATAGCCGCTGCGGAACCGCCCGGCCCGCTGCAGTAGTGGCACCACTTCGTCGACGATCACGGGAAGGTTGGCGGCATTGACGGCCGGGCGCAGTCGCGCGCCGTCGATGCCCAGCCGCTGCCACTCCAGTAGCCTGTCAACTAAATCCGTTGCGCTACCGGCAAAGACGAGAGCATCCGACCGGAAGTCGGCATCCCCGCCGAACGTCACCACCACATCGGCATAGATCTTCAGGTGACCCCCACCGGCCGCGTGCACTTCATCGAGAATGCTGCGCACCGCGGCGTCGTCGGTGGGTGTGATGAACACGACGTCGGCGCTGGCCGCGGCAAATTCGTAGATGCGGGGCGCGTGCGCCAACGCGGACACCACGGGCTGGCCCTGCGGTGGGCGCGGTGTGATCGACGGTCCCTTGACCGAAAAGTACTTACCGGTGAAGTCGATGTAATGAAGTTTGTCGCGGTCGACGTAGCGCCCGGTGGCCACGTCGCGGATCACCGCGTCGTCCTCCCAGCTGTCCCACAGCCGGCGCACCACCTCGACGAAATCGGCGGCCTCGTCGAACAGGTCGTCGACGGACGCCGAACCGTTTCGCCGGCCGAAGAGGGCCGCTTCGTGCGCGGTCGCACTGACCCTGGGCTGCCATCCCGCCCGCCCGTGCGACACATAGTCGAGCGTCGCGATGGCCTTGGAGACGTGGAAGGGTTCGGTATGGGTCACGGTGGCCACCGGAATCAACCCGAGGTGGCGCGTCACCGGAGCGATGCGAGCGGCAACGAGCACGGCGTCGGCGCGACCCGCCAGCCGCCGCGGGCTGATCGGCTCGCGGCGCCCCGGCTGGGGCATAAACGTATCGTCGATGGAGATAAAGTCGAGCAGTCCCCGTTCGGCGGTGGCCGCCAGCTCGGCCCAATACCGGCCGCTCAGCACCGACGCGGCACCCGGGTCAGACGCCACCGTGGCCTGCCAGGCGCGCGGGTGCCAGCCATAGCCGTCGAGTGCGACACCCAGATGCAGTTGATCGGTCACGGCAGATCCTTCACAAAAGCGATCGGGAAAACCGGTTCAGCCGACGGCAGCGGCTCGGACAGCCGGATGTAGCCGGTGGCGTGATACAGGGCCTCGGCCTCGGGTTGACGATTGCCGGTCATCAGATACACCCGCCGGTAGCCGCGGGCGGCTATCTCGGCCTCCAACTCGGCCACCAGCGCGGTCGCGTAGCCGCGGCGGCGATACGCCCGGTCGGTCCAGATCCGCTTCAGTTCGGCAGTGTCGGCGTCATATCGCCGGAATGCACCGCCGGTGACAGGTATGCCGTCCAGCACGCCGATCAGCAAGCCCCCGTCTGGCGGCGCGAACTCGTCGGCGGGGTAACCGCGCAACCAGGTCAGCACATTGTGCGGCGTGCTGTCGTAACGCTGTGCGTACTCGGCGGCCAGCTCGGTCAGCAGCGGCTGGGCCAGCGGATCGTCCTGCGTAGCAGCGACGAACCGTGGCCGCGGAGTCACGATCGACTGGGTGGATTCAGGCATCACTCAACTGTCTAACGTCGTCGGCGCGGGCGCATTCCGCACAGCGGTCACATAGCGCGTGGAAACCGACGCGTCGGCCGGGTCCTTGGGCCGCAGTCCGGGACAATCCGGTAGTTGCGAACAGGTCGCTGAGCGTGTCCCGACGGTGTCCAAGCCATATCGCCTTGGTTATGTGCCGGTGCGGTGCCGCACCGTCAACCCAGCCGCCGCCCGCCAACCGAGCAGCAGCACCGCGGTAACCGAGGCAGCCACGACCACGAAACTAGCGGTTACACCGGCCGAGCTGGCTTTGCGCAGCAGCATCCCGACGGCGACCGTGCACAGCCAGACGACCACGCCGGTTGGGACCACGGCCGCCGGGCGCCGCCAGGCCCGGGACAGCAACCATCCGAGCGCCGTGCCGGCCAGAAACGGCCAGGCCGTCGCTACCACGCCCGCCACGTTCACACCCTCGTCGTGACTGCGGCGGCCGACCGCGCAGAAGACCAGAACGCAGGCGACGTCGACGCCGAGCCACGCCGGACCGCGCTGTGGTTGCATCAGATGACCTTAACCTTTGTGTCCGCCAACCTTCGCAGCGGCAAACACCCCAGGCAATGAGCGTTGGGTGCGTTTCGCCGCAGGTTAGCTGCGTGTTTGAGGCCAGTGGGAATAACAGCGGTCGGTCGAGCACTGCGGCTGCGACGAGATTATCCCCGCCAGAACTGATTCAGTGGGGCGGCACAAACGCAACTGATGCAAAGTTTGCCGTTACGAGGGCGGACGGGCCAAGCTCTATGCCGCAACCTCTTTGCGTTTCACGCCACCGACGACCGGTATCGGGTGTTGCTGACAACGCTCAGCCCGGCTAGACGACGCCACGAGCGGATAGCGTTGCGTGTGACTTCCACGATTCGGGCAGCGCCGGTATCCCCATTTGCCAGTCTGTGGGCACGCAGGGCGTTGCCGGTTATGGCATCGAGCGTATCCGAGTCGTCGATTTCAACAAGTGCAGTTGATTGGTATGCGGCCCGCACGGCATACAATTCGGCGCCCGCCAACGTTTTACTGACCGCGTGGGCCGCGCGAGCAGCGCTGTCCCAGGCGGCGATCGGCGGCGTGACGCCAGGAGCGAGCCCGCGATGTAGCTCGGCGATGTCGGAGATCGCTTCGGCCGCAGCGTTTGCGGCGTATCGAACGACGCCCCAGGGTGGGCTGATCAGCAGTTTAGTCACCCAGGTGTGAACGACAGTGTCGGCTACATCGGCGGTTCCTACCGTTAGCCAACCCAACTCGAGCACCAGAAAGCTGTCTTTCGGCGACAAATACCCGTCAGGCCCAGCTAACAGGTCGTTGCACAACTGAACGAAGGAGGCCAGCGGTCGGGCGGAAGTCGCCGGGAAGTCGGTGATGTGCTGGTCGCCGTTGATGAACGAAATAGCATTCATGGCACACCCTTTGCCCGACTGTGGCTGGTGGGATCCCCTGGCCAATCTCAACGGGTGGGTGATGCGTTCGAGGTCCATTTGAGTTGCTTCCTCAACAGTTTTGTTTTCACATCGGGTGCGCGAAGACGCTCCTATCCCCGGGCCGACATGGCCGCATTTGACGGCGTCTCGCCACCATTGCGACGAAAAGCAGTTTATGGCAAGTGAAGTGGGGATCCTGGGCGACACGACGGGCCGCCGTCAAGAATCAATCGCGGCAATCCCGTCTGGTCCGAACCTAACCTGTGATTAGGTGACTCCTTGCGCCTGGCGCGTCAGCTTGAGGTCGCCGCGCACTTTGCGGACCGTCACGCACCTGTCGACTGAGGGCCGCCGCAAGTCAGCTCTGAGCCTGCACGCTTTGCGCGAGGTTACGTCCGCAGCCGTAGACACGTCGCCGGGCGCCACAGCGAAGCCGACTTGGCCCGATCAGGTGACGTCAGACGGTTGCCATGCTGGGTAGGTTTGACTGGTCCTGTCAGCGTGGGACACGATGGCCCTTAGGCGTAGCGGTCAGGGGAGGCGAAGAGTCTGAATGGCTGACATCACCATGTTGATCCTCGATGACCATGACTGGTTCCGCGAACAATTCGCCAAACTGGACTATCTGCAGGCGGAGACGCCGGTCAACCACTCCGCACTCCAGCGGGTATGGCGTCCGCTCGCCAATAAGCTGGACGTACACGCCTACATCGAAGAGAGGATTTTCTACCCGCAATTACTGAAGCGCGGCGTCGATGATCCCGAAGGGGAGACGCTCGATGCCATCGGTGATCACAACGACATTCGCGACGGAGTGCGCGCCGCCAACGAGGCCCGAGTCGGCACTGAAGAGTGGTGGGCGGCGGTCGGCCGCACCCGCCTGGCCAACGACGACCACATGAGCGAAGAGGAACGGGAGGGACTGTCGGACTTCCGTCGCACCGCTCCCATCGGCCTTCGCGAAGCACTCGGGCGCCAATACAGCGAATTCATGACTCAGCATCGCACAACTGAGGGGTTGCCGATCGTCGACCGTGACCCCAAGCGCTACGTCGAGGATGTCGAGAACACGCCGCCCAAACCCACGGACTTCTCGCTTCGCATCGGGAGCCTGAAAGGCCAATGACCTTCGGCCAAGGAATAACCTCCGTGAGAACTTGCATGGCGGGATCTTCGCCGGCGATTTCTTCAACCAGGATCCGGGCGCGATGGATCCCACTTGGAGTGTGTCCTATAACGTAACGCCTGTCTGGCCATGGTCAACGTAATCGGCATAGATCACGTGCCCATTGACCCCACCGGCAAGGAAAAGATCGCCCACCCGATACATCGCAGCCTGACAGGAACTCGTTTATGCGCCAGAAACTCGCGGTCGTCACCGGCGCCGGGTCGGGCATCGGGAAGGCGATAGCGCTGGGATTCGCCGCCCGAGGCGACCGGGTCATCGCCGCCGACCTCGACGAAGCGGCTGCCGAGGCTACCGCGAAGGAGCAACCCAAGCTGATCACCGCGCTGCCGGTCGACGTCGCCGACCGCGCCCAGGTGGACATGCTTCGCGACCGCGCACACGCCGACGTCGGCGTGCCCAATGTGGTGGTCAACGCCGCCGGATGGGACCGCACTGACCATTTCCTCAATGCCACAACCGAATTCGCGCAGAAGGTTGTGGCCATCAACTACCTGGGTCCGGTATATGTGTGCAGCGCGTTCCTGCCGGGCATGATCGAGGCCGGCGGCGGCGGACGGGTCGTCAACCTGGCCAGCGACGCCGGCCGTGTTGGCAGCGCGGGCGAGACGATCTACGCCGGTGCCAAGGGCGGCGTCATCGCACTGAGCAAGTCGCTGGCCCGGGAAATGGCGCGCTACCAGATCACCGTCAACTGTGTGTGTCCCGGGCCGACCGACACCCCGCTATTTGCCGCCCAGCCGGAAAAGCTGCGCGAGGCATTGGTGAAAGCGATCCCGTTCCGCCGGCTGGCGCGCCCCGAAGAGGTCGCCGCACCGGTGCTGTTCTTCGCCTCCGATGCCGCGTCGTTCATCACCGGCCAGGTAATCAGCGTCAGCGGTGGCCTCACGATGGCTGGTTGAGGGGCCGGCTGACCACCGATGCGAGGATTAACCGATGAGCACTGACACACCGCCGCTCGACCCCTACGACCCGCTTGGCCTGGACGGCTCGCTGTCAAGCGACGAGATCGCCGTGCGAGACACAGTCCGGCAGTTCTGCGCCGAACACGTCACCCCGTATGTCGCGGACTGGTTCGAGGCAGGTGACCTGCCGGTGGGCCGGGAACTCGCGAAGCAGTTCGGCCAGCTCGGACTGCTCGGCATGCATTTGCACGGCTACGGCTGTGGCGGCGCGTCGGCTGTCCACTACGGCCTGGCCTGCCTGGAACTCGAGGCGGCCGACTCCGGCGTCCGGTCGTTGGTGTCGGTCCAAGGGTCGCTGGCTATGTTCGCGATCTGGAAACACGGCTCCGAGGAGCAAAAGCAGCAGTGGCTCCCCGGGATGGCCGCCGGCGAGCTGCTCGGGTGCTTCGGGCTGACCGAACCCGACGCCGGGTCGGACCCGGCAGCGATGAAGACGCGGGCGCGACGAGACGGTTCTGACTGGGTGCTCAACGGCCGCAAGATGTGGATTACCAACGGCTCGGTAGCCGACCTCGCGATCGTGTGGGCGGCCACCGACGACGGAGTGCGCGGATTCATCGTCCCGGCCGACACGCCAGGCTTCAGCGCCAACACCATCCACCACAAACTCTCGTTGCGGGCGTCAATCACCAGCGAACTGGTACTAGACGACGTTCGGGTACCGGACGATGCCCTGCTGCCCAACGTGATTGGTCTCAAGGGTCCGCTGTCGTGCTTGTCCGAGGCGCGCTACGGCATCATCTGGGGATCGATGGGCGCGGCCAGGTCGGCCTGGCAGGCCGCACTTGACTATGCGATGCAGCGCACCCAGTTCGGTCGCCCGATCGCCGGATTCCAGTTGACCCAGGCCAAACTCGTCGATATGGCGGTCGAACTGCATAAGGGCCAGCTGTTGTCGCTGCATCTCGGGCGCCTCAAAGACAGTGTCGGGCTGCGTCCCGAGCAGGTCAGTTTCGGCAAGCTCAACAATACCCGCGAGGCCATCGAGATCTGCCGGACCGCCCGAACGATTTTGGGAGGCAATGGGATCTCGCTGGAGTACCCGGTCATCCGGCACATGGTCAACCTGGAATCGGTGCTGACCTACGAGGGCACCCCGGAGATGCACCAGCTCGTGCTCGGCCAGGCCTTTACCGGTCTGGACGCCTTCCGCTGACAGGAGTACCCAATGGCCGCACGCCTGGAATATACGTCTGAGCATCATCAATTCCGGGAGCTGGTCCGCGATTTCGTCCAGCAGACCATCGTGCCGGCTCACGAAAACTGGGAACGAGACGGTCGATGGGACCGTTCGCTGTTCATCGAGGCGGGAAAGCTTGGACTTCTGGGTTTTTCGGTGCCCGAACATTTTGGCGGTGCGGGCGTCGACGACTTTCGCTACAACGCGATCGTCATCGACGAACTTCAGCGGGCAGGCGCTGCGTCTGAGGCCATCGCCTTCACGTTGCAAAATGATGTCGTACTGCCGTATCTCACCGACCTGACAACGCCCGAGCAACAACAACGCTGGCTGCCCGGCGTGGTGACCGGCGAAACGGTGCTCGGCATCGCGATGACCGAACCCGGCACCGGCAGCGATCTGGCCGGCATCCGAACCACGGCGGTGCGAGACGGCCAGCACTACGTCGTCAACGGCGCAAAGACGTTCATCTCCAACGGCCAAAGCGGCGACCTGTTCGTGATCGCGGTGCGCACTTCACCGGATCGGCACAAGGGTCTGTCGCTTCTGGTGGCCGACGCGGACACACCGGGTTTCCACCGCGGCCGCAACCTCGAGAAGATCGGCTTGCACGCCCAAGACACCAGCGAGCTGACCTTCACCGACATGCGGGTGCCCGTCGCCAATCTGCTGGAAGAAGAGGGCATGGGCTTCTATCAGCTGGTCCGCAACCTGCCCCAAGAACGGCTCGCGCTCGGGGTGGGCGCGGTGGCTGCCGCCGAGGGCATATTCGCCGAGACGCTCGGCTACGTCCGGCAGCGGCAAGCTTTCGGCGCACCCATCGCCAGCTTCCAGAACAGCCAATTTGTGCTCGCCGAATTGGCGACCGAACTCGACCTTGCCCGAACCTATCTCGATGATTGCCTTGCCGACCACCTCGCTGGTGACCTGACCGCGGCGCGGGCCGCACGACTCAAGTGGTGGACCACGGACCTGCAGGTGCGCACCGCCGACCGCTGCCTGCAACTGCATGGCGGGTACGGCTACATGCGCGAGTACAGCGTGTCGCGGGCGTTCGTCGATGCCCGCATTCAGACGATCTACGGCGGAACCAACGAGATTATGAAGACCATCATCGCCAAAGATCTCGGCATCTGATGCTCCGCTACGTTCGGCGGTCGAGGCCGGTTTCGTCGCCGGCGTATTCCACGACGCCGACGTCGACCTGGTGGTCTTCGACATCATGCTGCTCGCGCACGGATGGGCTTTAAAGCACTGGCATTTCGGGCCCATCTACAGCCTCGACGAGTGCATCCGCCTGCAGACGCGCCACGTGTTCAACTCGCTACTCGCCCACGAGCTTCGCGGGGAGTATGCGCGTACCGCTTTTAGCCGACCTTCGTCAAAGTGAAATAGAGGGGAGTCGCATAACCGGCCTGTAAGGCACACGGCGCCGGCTTGGAAGTGACGACCCACCCATCAAGTCGTGCAGGATCGACGGAGTAATTGGCTGTGCCAGGTGCCCAGCCATTGAGGCACTTCGTAGCATCCGGGCGGTTAACCTCGAATGTCCATCGACCGTTGATGATGTGGGCATCCGCACTCCACCCGCTGCTATCCGCCACGTGGGTGCATCCAGGGCCGCAGGGCGTTACCACCCAAGTGGACTGCCATTCAGACTCGGTACCGGGTCCCGTTCGGAGGTAGGTACCGCTGAAAGTGTCCGCTCGGCTAGGGCTTGCCAAGCAGACGGCGCCGGCAGCCAAAATAGCCGCTGCAGCCAAGCCCCACTTATTTTTCATGGTGTTCCTCCGGCGCACGCCCAGCTTTCCGCGTCAGGCGATACAGAAAAGTATCGCACCGAACCATCCAGCGGCGGCAGCATCTGTGCCGCACGAGACTTGACACCTGTAAAGTTACCGGTCATGGACAACGTCAAGGGCAAGACCGTCGTCATCACCGGGGCCGCCCGCGGAATCGGCCACGCCACCGCCAAAGCGCTACTGGCCCGCGGCGCCAACGTGGTCATCGGTGACCGCGACGTCGACATCCTCGAGAAGGCGGTCGCGGGCATGAGCAACCTGGGCTCGGTGTCCGGTCATCCGCTCGATGTCACCGACCGTGAGTCGTTCGCGGCGTTCCTCGACAAAGCTCGCGCCGACGGCGGCGGCCACATCGACGTGCTGATCAACAACGCCGGTGTCATGCCGATCGGACCGTTCCTCGACCAATCGCAACAGGCGATCCGCTCGGCGATCGAGGTCAATTTCTACGGGGTGCTCAATGGCTGCCAGTTGGTGCTGCCCGAGATGGTCAAACGCCGCAGCGGGCACATCGTCAACATCGCGTCGCTTGCCGGCATGGTGGCGGTGCCGGGGCAGGTGGTCTACGCCGGCAGCAAATTCGCCGTGGTGGGCCTGTCCACCGCGTTGGCCGACGAATTCGCCCCGCACGGCGTCATCGTCACGGCGGTACTGCCGACCTTCACCAACACCGAACTGCTCTCCGGCACAACGCCCAGCGCCGCGCAGAAGCCGGTCCAGCCCGAGGACATCGCCGCCGCCGTCGTCAAGGTGCTCGACAAGCCGAGAAACCAAGTAGCGGTGCCTAGTTGGGCGCGGTCTTTCAGCATCATGGCCATGTTGTTGCCGGCTCGCGGGCGCCGTTGGCTCAACAAGAAGATGGGCAACGACACGGTGTTCCTCAACCTCGATGCCAAATCCCGGCAGGCCTATGAGGACCGGGCTCAGCACGCGACCGGGGTCATCGAGCACAAGGACTGAGCCCACCCACCGGCTACCGAGGCGCCGGAAACCGAGGCTGACGCCACGACGACGGCGCGCCTCGGATTGCCCGATAACTATTCGGGGTACGTCTCCCCCCATGCCGATTAACGGGAGTCGCGGGCGCCCGCGTGTGCTGGTGGTCGTGTCTGCTGCCGCTCACATTCCGTTGCGCGAAGGCGGCAGCGAAGCCACCGGTACCTATTTGGGAGAGCTCATCGAACCGACCGACGCGATGCTAGCCGCAGGCTTCGAGCTGACGTTCGCGACACCAGGGGGCAAGGTCCCAACCATCGACGGCACCTCGTGCAGTCTGATGTACTTCGGCTTCTCCCGAAAACGACGCGATGCGGCGCTGGCGAGTTACACACGGCTTCTGGAAATGGGCCTTGGCAAGCCTGCCAAACTTGAGGAGATCGCTCACGATACCGAGCGCCTCGGCATTTTCGACGCGGTTTTTGTTCCCGGTGGGCATGCGCCGTTGGTGGACTTGTTGCACCGCGATGCGTTCGTCGATGACTCTTTCAACGCGGACTTCGGTGCACTTTTGCGGTACTTTCACGACGCGCAACGTCCGACTGGATTGATCTGCCACGCTCCTGCCGCTCTCACCGCAGCCCCGGTGGTCGACGACCGCTGGATCTACGACGGCTACCGGATGACCTGTTTCAAAACGATCGTCGACACACTGCTCGAGAGCGTTCCGCTGGCCCGCCGCTTCCATGGTCACCTCAAGGACGATCCCACAGAGTTGCTGGCGTCTCGGGGTGCCAGAATCGAGCAGACGCGCCTACCCATGGGCAGCAAAGTCGTCGAGCACCGTGAGCTGATAACCGGTCAAGATCCCTATTCCGCCAAGGCTTTTGGGACCGCATTTGTCAACAAGGTCCGCGCTGCTCGGACCGCAGCATCGCCGCGGGTGTAGCGGGCTACGAGACCGTACCGGTGCTCAGCGTCCGAATCGTTTGAATCTCACTGTCCCGAAAGGGCCGACCATCGGGCCGTAGCAGGTCGTGAAACCATACTTTCGGAATCGCTGTGTACGGGTGATCCCAGGAATCCCAGGGGAAATACGTTTGGATCTTTCCGGCGACCAAACCCCAGTTGAGGGCGCCAATGTTGTGCCGCTTCGCTATTGGCAGGTTCTCGTCGATAGTGCTGCCCAAGGTCCGAGCCATGTACTCGGTGCACAGGATGGGCCGCCCCAGTGGGGCGAGCTCACCGATCCGGGACTCAAAAGTGGCGGGATCGGCATAGTTGTGGAAAGTGATCACGTCGGAGTTGTCCAATTGAATACCGCTAATTGCGCTGCGACGCGGGGCATCTGCCCACTCGCCGACCCATACGGGACTTGTTAGTGGTTGACGGGGATCAACTGAACGTGCCCATCCGAACACCTGGGGAAGCAGGTTTGCGACAAGCTCCTGCTTGTCTGACCGCTCGACTTCGCTATATTCGCGCGAAGGATTGTCGGGTTCGTTCCACAGATCCCAAGCCAGTACGCGATCATCGTTGCGGAATTGGCTCAACACTCCGGTGACGTAGGCTTGCAGAGTGCGGGTGTAGCGGCGGTCATCGATCCGTTCCGCGCCCGGGCTCTGCACCCAACCGGAATTGTGGACCCCCGGCCTCGGCGCGCGCTGCCGACCCGATTTGGGGAACGGATCCCAACAGGAGTCAAACAAGACGAACAGTGGTTTGATGCGATGGCGCGCCGCGATGCTGACAAACTGCGCGAGACGTGTTTGGAAGCCTCGGGGATCCTGGGCCCAGAGCTGATCGTGCAGGAACACCCGCACGGTGTTGAGTCCGTGAAATCGGGCCCAGCCCAGCTCGGTATCGATGCGCCGGGGATCATAGGTGCCCGGCTGGAACATCTCGAGCTGGTTGATTGCGGTTGAGGTGGTGTAGTTGGCCCCGACAGGCCAGTCTTGCGCTTGATACCAGCGATTGGCCCGGTCAGCTGACCACCGGCCTGATTCCGGAGACGCGCGCGGTGGTTCCGCTGACGCGCGAGGTGCCCGGGCCAGCGCACTACCAGCTGCCAGCACCAGCGGTAGCTTCAAGACCGTTCGGCGATACACGAAGTGACCATAAGTTGCCGAAGGCCGCGTCCCCGGTATTTGGTTGTCGCGTCGCGATGTTTTCAGCTGTGAATTGTTATCTCGTCGTCACCCGGCGGTCTCCGGCGGGGTCGGCGACGCGCGTGGCGCTAGCGCAGCGCCTGATCGAGATCGGCGATCAGATCATCGGTGGCTTCCAGCCCCACCGAAACGCGGACAACGTTGTCCCCCAGTCCGATCGCGGCGCGGCCCTCTGGCCCCATCGCCTTGTGGGTGGTCGTCGCCGGATGGGTGACAAGCGACTTAGCGTCACCCAGGTTGTTAGAAATGTTGATCAGCCGCAGCTTGTCGAGCACCTCGAAAGCCCGCTGTTTGGCAGCGCTCTCGGGGGCGTCGAGCCCGAACGTGACGACGGTGCCGCCGCCGGACATTTGACGCTTGGCCAGGTCGTACTGGGGATGTGACGTCAGATACGGGTAACGCACCCAGCTCACCGCCGGATGGCCCTCCAGGAACTCGGCGACCCGCTGCGCCGAGCAATTGCTGTGTTCTAGCCGAACTGCCAACGTCTCAAGGCCTTTCAACAGTATCCAGGCATTGAAGGCACTGATCGCCGGACCGGTGTGCCGCATCAGCTTTTGCACCGGGCCGTCGATGTAATTTTTGTACCCCAGAATGGCTCCGCCCAGGATCCGACCCTGACCGTCGAGGTGCTTGGTGCCCGAGTACACCACGACGTCGGCGCCGAGCGGAAAGCCCTGCTGCAGTAGCGGAGTGGCAAAAACGTTGTCGAGCACAGCTTTTGCCCCTGCAGCATGCGCAAGTTCGCACACCGCGGCGATGTCGACCAGCGACTGCATCGGATTCGACGGCGTTTCGAAAAACACCGCCTGGGTCGGCACCGACAGCGCGTGCTCCCACTGAGACAGGTCGTCGCCGTCGACGAAAACCGTCTCCACTCCCCAGCGCGGCAGAATCTCGTTGCACACCACGAAACACGACCCGAACAGGCTACGCGCGGCGACCAGCCGGTCACCGGCACTCAGCAGCGCGCCGAGCGAGACGAACACCGCCGCCATGCCGCTCGCGGTGGCGAACGCCGCCGGCGCACCTTCTATCAGGCGCAGTCGCTCCTCGAACATGGTGATGGTCGGGTTGCCGTAGCGGGAGTACACATAGCGATCCACCTCGCCGGCGAATGCCTGCTCGGCGGCCGCAGCGGAATCATAGACGTAGCCGGAGGCCAAAAAAATCGCCTCGGCGGTCTCTTCGAACTGCGACCGCAATACCCCGCCGCGCACCCCGATAGTGGCCTGGCTGACCCCGTCCGGCAGCGGCGCGGGTGTGCGGATCGAGCGCTGTTGGCTCAATCTGCGCCGCTCCTCCTCATCGCTGCGGTGTGCATCGTCGCCGGGGATCATGACTGTTTCCAGGGCAATCCAATCGCTCGCCACCCGGATCCGCCGCGGTGACCGGCGTCGTCCAGGTGACCTTCGAAGCCGTCCAGCACGTTGTAGGACGGGGCGATACCCGCCTCGGTTGCGACCTCGGCCGCGCCGATGGAGCGGTTGCCGGAGCGACACAAGAAGATCACCGGCCGGCCTCCCGGGACGGCCGGCACTTTCTCCTCCAGCTGGGCGAGAAAGTTTTCGTTGCGCTGCCCGTCGGTCCGGTTCCACTCGATGTACACGACATCACGGCCGAGGCTGGATAAGTCGGGCACACCGACGAAGCGCCATTCGGCATCGGTGCGGACGTCGACCAGCACCGCCTCGGGGTTATCACTGAGCAGCTTCCAGGCCTGCTCGGGCGTGATATCTCCTGCGTAGGCGCGTGTTTGCCCTGTGCACATGCGTGTTTTACCCAGTCCTTCCCCAACGTTACGGGCCACAATATCCACGCTTAAGCGCTTGCGGACTCGCCAGAGGCATTGCAGTACTCCCGAAGGGTCGGGCCTCCACTGCGGGAGGCGCTCTTGTCGTCACCGGTTGGTGCCGGCCGCTTCGTCATCCGAGCCACCCACGAGCGTGGGGTTGGCGTGCCATCCAGTCGGAGCTTGGCGACGGCATCTCATGAAGCAAGTTCAATCTACAACGGCTGAGCTACCAAGGCGCCGACCAGCCCCATGGCTAGCAGCCGGTCGACGTCCCCGCCGGGGCCGGCGCCGCCCAACCCCTGCCGACGCGGCACCGTACGGAAGAGCCCGCCACATGGGGGGCCTGCTTACCCCGACGGTAGTTTGAGCACCCGGTTGGCGTCGTAGTCGGCGACGTAGACGTTGCCGGCCGC
>JAFAQO010000479.1 GCA_019246375.1 Mycobacterium sp.
CGCGTAGAGGCGCTCGGTGGCCATATAGATATCACCGGCCTTGACGGCAAAGGCACTATGCTTGACCAGGATTCGCTGCCGGCAGAGTGATTGAGGTTCCACGACTCGCCTCTCTAGGGCCAAAATGCGACGCGTTGCATCGGTGAGCGCGATGTCGAACGCGCTCGGCGCAGCACAAGCGCTATTCGTCAGTATTGCGCTCGGCCCGGATGCGGTAATCGTGGGACGCTCTACGCGCGGTTCCGCTATCCGGCGAGTCCGAGGACGTCCCGGATAGCGGCACCGGACAGGGCAGCCTTGGGTATGAAAGCTAGCGCGGGACTGGCGGCGATCAATTCGGCTAAGTCCTCCTCGGCGTGGGTGGAGATCAAGATCGTCGGAACCCCGGCGCCGAATCCGTTTCGGTGGAGCTGCTCGACGAGTTCAAAACCGCTCTCCTCGCCCAGATCGATATCGACGAGCGTCACGTCAGGCTGCAGGTCCTCGACACACTCCAGCCCTTCTGCGGAGGAGGTCGCCGCCGCCACGACACTGATTCCCTGATGCTCGAGCAACCGTGTCGCAGCATCGAGGAAATTGCGGTTGTCGTCGACAATGACGCAACGCGTCCGCTCACCAGGTCTCATCAGTTCAGTGTCTAGTAGCAGCGAACCGAGCGCATGGAAGCTAGCAGGAAATTGGCGGCGAGTCGCGAGCATCCCGGGAGGCGCGCTCCAACTCGCAATTGGTCGGCGCGACGGCTCGCGCCGCATGCCCTAGCTGAACATTCGCTTCCGGGTACCCGTCACCCGGCAGGCGCGGATTGCGGCTGACAGGAACCCTGGACGGTTGCCAGCGGTGCAGACGTGGGGCCGGTCCAGACGCAATCTTATGGCATGGCGCCGGATAGGCGCCGTCATCGCGACACTTCGAGAGGTGCACCATGACCCTGCCAGTTGAATTGACTGCGGACGCAAACCCCACGGCAGGGTTTGAACACCGGATTCTTCCCCTGATCAGCGATTTACACCGGCGGGCGCTCCGGATGACCCCTCAGCACGCCGACGCCGAAGATCTCGTCCAGGACACGCTGGCAAAGGCCTTCGCAGGCTTTGACTCATTGCGGCCAGACAGCAACATTTACGCGTGGCTGCACCGAATCATGGTCAACACACACATCAGCAATTGCCGCAAAACCCAGCGGCGTCCAGCGCAGCAATTGGCGGAGCAGATCACGGATCCACAGATGGCGGTCAGTGCTACCCATTCGGCTATCGGTCTGCCCTCCGCGGAAGATCAAGCGCTGAAACGCTTCGGCGACCAAGACGTGATGGCCGCGATGCATACCCTGCCAGAACAATTCCGCATCACGGTGTACTACGCGGATATCGAAGGACTTCCGTGCAAGGAAATCGCCGCGGTGATGAACACACCGATCGGAACCGTTGTGTCGCGCTTACATCGTGGGCGGCGCCTACTACGCCGGCTGCTCGCCGAAGCAGGCCGGAGCGAGGGCTATGACAAGTCACTCGACCTGGCACAGTCGGCATGAGGCCTTATTGCAAACAGTAGGCCGGGTTAGCCGCACGCCGGCGCGCCACATCTGTAGCCGCCAACCGCGGCGGTGTGGCTTCATGAACTTGCCCCACTTGCCACGTACCGAATGCACTCTGCGAACCGTGAAGTCGTTCTTGCCGAAAGTCGTCGTTGTGCTGACACCGGTCAGGTGCAAGTCACCGGGAGTCGAGAAATGTGATGACCGCGCGCACGCGACGATGGTCGTCGTCGGTCTCCGGTAAGCCGAGTTTTGTGAGAATACTGCGGACATGCTTTTCGACGGTGCCCTCGGTCACCCACAGCCGCCGCCCGATGCCGGCATTGGAACGGCCCTCCGCCATCAACTCCAGCACTTCCAGTTCGCGCGGAGACAATGCCGCCAGCGGATCGTCACGGCGCCGTCCGGACACCAGCTCCTGTACCACCGCCGGGTCAACCACCGACGCACCCTTAGCGATCCGCTGCAGGGTGTCGACAAAATCGGCGACATCGGTGACGCGGCTCTTGAGCAGATACCCGATACCGCGGCCGCTGGCCAACAGCTCCATCGCATGTTCGACATCGACATATGCAGACAGCACCAGAATTCCGGTGTCTGGCAGTTCCTGGCGGATCACCCGAGCTGCCTCCAGGCCCTCGGTGGTGTGGGTGGGCGGCATCCGGATATCCACCACGACCACATCTGGGTTGGTTTTGCGCACCAGCGCCAGCAGCTCGACAGCGTTGCCGACCTGGCCGACGACCGTGAACCCGGAGCGCTCCAGCAGGCTGGCCAAGCCCTCCCGGAGCAGGGTCTCGTCGTCGGCCACCACCGCGCGCAGCTGGGCCGGCGCAGCGCCTGCCTCCGCGGTGCTTGTTTCCGTCGTCAACGCCTCGTTCTTCCACATTGCCTTGCTTGAGGAACCATCTTGCACCGCGTCCCAGGTCGGTGGGCGCAGTCAGGCGAAAATCGAGGGCTGCAATCGGTCGCTGCGCGGGTTTTGCTGACACGTGCAGCCGATTTGCAGTTGGCACCCCTGCCGGTTGGCCGCCAGCAGTGACGCCAGCGGAGCGGCGAAACGGCATCGTGACTGCATGGTCGCGCAATGGAAGGTGCCGATCGGCGCTCGTGTTTGCGACGTCGTCACGGGCAGAGGAACGATCAGGTTATGTCGCCGCTGAGGACTGTGTGACCGTGATCGCCGGATGCGCCATCGCGGCGCGGATCCCTGTCGGCGCCCAAAACCAAGCGCTTGATTCTCGGCGCCGACGGGGCCTTTCTTTACGTTCTGGGCTACGACGGTCACTTGTACGTTGCCACTTCGCGGCTCAGCTTTTACACCCAGTACTTTCCGGGGTCGCTCTCGGCGATCGACACGGGGAGATACGCCGTTGTCGACACCATCTCCGTGCCGCTGCGCGAGGTAGATAAAGTTGCCGTCCGGGCTGACGCCGCAGCGGCATTGCGCGGGACGCCAATGGTTTTCGCTGTCATAGCGATGGGATCGATTATCGATAAGGAACCGTCGTAGCCGGTGACATAGATTCGACTACCGTCCGAACTCATCATCATGTGCTTAGCTTCGGCATCGAGCCTCCATGGCGGCAGCATCGGACTCATCCGTCCGCTCCGCCTTGGTAAGTCGCTGCCCTGGGCGACAAGTCAGAATTACACGTTGCTCACCATGCGTTGGACGGCGGCCTCACAAGTTTGGGCAAGCGGACCAGTTGGTCAGCAAGCCTCCTTGCGACGGTCAACTCTTAACGCTGCCGCAAAAAGCGGCCACGTCAGGGCGGCCATTTCCGCCGGTGTGCCGGGGCAGCGCCGCTGGACCCAGTCGATGGCCACGCCGAAGAACGCTCCGGCGCTAAAGGCGGCAAACACGTCATGGGGAGTTTCTGCGTCGCCGGCCGTAACGGCGACACCTTCACAGGTTTCGGCCGGAAGCGCGCTTCGGTGCAGGGCCGCAATTGCCCGGCGGCGGATGTGATCGATGATGCGCGCGCTTCCTCGCGACCCCAGCAGACTGCGGTAAAGATTGGCGTGCTCAGCGAAGTTGGCGAAAAACTTCCGCAGTACCTCGGTACCGCCATCGGGATCGCGGAGGACGTCGTCCGGGTGGGGTAGGGAAGCCATCAGGTCGTCGATCATCGCAGCGCAGGCGGCTTCCGCCAGCTCATCGACGTCCTGGTAATGGTCATAGAACGTCGAGCGGCTGACGTCCGCCCGTCCCGTGACGTCCGCAACCGTGATGCGAGGCAGGTCTTGCTTTTGAACCAGGTCCATTAAGGCGCTTTGCAAGGTCGCCTGGGTCCGACGCACGCGGCGATCGCCCGACTGGCCAATGCTGACTCCGGTTGATATCACCGCGGAATTCTAACGCCTGACATGTGTCGCCTTGCCCACAGGCGTAGCTTTTCGGGATAAAAAACGACACCTGATTAGTTTCCTACATGTGAAGGATAACTTGCGCATGCAGGCCGGCAGCCGTCGGCCAGCCGCTGGTCATCCGGGCAGCGAAAGGAAACGCAAAATGAGGAAGCTGGTCAGCGCAGTGACGATTACGGGCGCACTTGTCGCAGGCGGAATTGGGCTCGCGGACCCGGCGAGTGCGGATGGGCCCTGCGGCGGCGCAATCGTCTTGGGCAACGGCGGAGGCCGCTGTGACTACGACCAAGGGTCGGATGGCAGCTTTATGCGCTGCGACACCGTATACGTGCTCGGTTTCGGCGGCACCAACTGCTACCGCGTATACCCGCCGGCACCAGGAGATGCTCGGCCAGCGGCGTGAAGGCCGGCAGCTCATCGCCGCACGAGGCACTGAGTCCACAGAAGACGGCGTCCAGACTCCGTTGGAACATCACCCAACTGCAGCGGTGGAGGTTGGCCCGGTGCACAACGCCTGGACAGCTCGCCCTGGGTGCTGCCGACCTACCTTCGGTGCCACTACTGCCCTGGGCACGAAGCTCGCCGAGTGGCATCTGCTGGTGCACGACGACAGCCCCGAGGGTTGAGAAACGAGGACAGTTCTGGGACGACCCCAGAAGCGCAGAATATTTTCCGCCACCCGCTCGGCGCCCACGACGATAAGGCCTTTGCGCGTGTCGACCTCTCCGGTGACTTTGGGATCGAGCACGGCAAGAAGCTC
>JAFAQO010000484.1 GCA_019246375.1 Mycobacterium sp.
TCGTCGGGCAGCCCGACGACCGCCGCCTCAGCCACGTCGGGATGGCCCAGCAGTGCCGCCTCGACTTCGCCGGCCCCGACGCGGTACCCGCCGGATTTGATCAGGTCGACCGATTCGCGCCCGACGATGCGGTGCATGCCGTCCGTATCGACAACCGCGACATCGCCGGTGCGGTACCAGCCGTCAGTGTCGAACGCCTCGGCAGTCGCGTCCGGCCGGTTCAGGTAGCCGTCGAACATCGTGGGTGCGCGAACTTGAAGCCGCCCAATGGTTTCGCCGTCGGACGGTATGGCGCCTCCGTTGTCGTCAACCAGCCGGGTTTGTACACCGGTCAGCGGCAGGCCCACCCAGCCGGCACGGCGTTCGCCATCCGCCCGAGTCGACAGCGTGATCAGCGATTCGGTACTTCCGTACCGTTCGACGGGCCGATGCCCCGCCAGCTTTTCCAACTGGTCGAACACCGGCACCGGCAACGGGGCACTGCCGGACACCAGCAGCCGCGCAGACCGCAACGCTTCTGCGGCCGCGTGATCGGCCACCACCCGCGACCATACGGTCGGCACCCCAAAATACAGCGTGCCGCCCGCTGTTGAACAAGCCTGAGCATATGCCTCGGGAGTCGGTTTCCCGGTGTGCACGAAGCGGTTTCCAACCCGCAATGATCCCAGCAGGCCCAGCACCAAACCGTGCACATGGAACAGCGGCAACCCATGCACCAGCACGTCATCGGCGGTCCACTGCCAGGCCTGGGCCAGCGCGTCCAGGTCCGCCGCGATCGCACGCCGGCTCAGCACCACGCCCTTGGGCGGGCCGGTGGTGCCCGAGGTGTAGATCACCAGCGCGGTGGCATCCGGCGACGGCTCCGGGTAACGGTGCCACGACCGCGCGTGCAACCGCACCGGGATATGCGGCAGCCCCTCCGCCTCGTCGGGTACGACGCCCAACCAGGCCTGGGCGCCCGAGTCGGCGAGGATGTGACGGCGCTCGGACTGCCCGACATCGGCCGGCACCGGCACCACCGGTACGCCGGCGATCAGACAGCCGGTGACCGCCAGCACCGTCGCGGCGGTCGGGGTGGCCAGCACCGCGATGCGATCCGCGCCGCCGATCCGTTCGGCCACCGAGGTCGCCGCACCGACCAGATCGCTCCGGCTCAACGTGACGTCGCCCATGCGCACAGCGTCACCGATATCGACAGCGGCGGTGACGGCTGCGGGATTCAGCGACGTCAGCAGCACGTGGGCGAGGTTACCCGCGCAGGTACTCCTCTTTTCGACTCGTGACGGCGCAATCAACTATTATTGAGGAATAATATCCGTTAAATAGTTTCTCGGAGCGATGAGAGGCACTCGGTTGGATAACGACACGGAGTCACACCGCAGGCGGCCTAATCGGCAACATGAGCGCGTGCTCCAGCTGGTCCGCGAGCACGATGGGGCGGTTGACGCCACCGAGCTGGCCGCGCGGATGGGTCTGCACCTGACGACGGTGCGTTTCCACTTGGACCGATTGTGTGACGAAGGAGTGGTCGCGCGGACCCGGCTAGCGCCCACCGGAGTCGGCCGTCCTCGCACCGGCTACGTCGCCGTGCGAGACCGGCTGGATTACCAGAGCCTCGCTGAGATCCTGGCCCTGGAGCTTGGCGACAACACCGAACAGCGGCGGCGACGGGCCGAACGTGCCGGACGTCGATGGGCCGAGCGGATCGCGGCCGGCCCAACGCCGGAAAGGCTGGCCGCACAGCCCAGTGACAGTCTCAATCACCAGGCGGCGACGACCGCGGAAGTTTTCCGGCGGATGGGCTTCGGGCCTGAACTTGGCCCGCCCTCAGAACCGGCCGGCGCCAACCGGCAGCGAACCATCCGCTTGCACGCCTGCCCGGTCCGGGATCTGGCCCGAGCGCACCCGGAGGTGGGATGCGCCATGCACCTCGGGCTGTTGGAGGGTCTGCTTGCCCATGACCCGGTTCGCCGCGCGGGCAGTCCAGCACTGCACGCTCAGCTTGAGCCGTTTGTTGAACCCGACCTCTGTATCGCCAAGGTGATCGCCAGTGACTGAGATGCCCCGCACCGAAGAATGCGCAGATCTTACTGACCGGGACGATGTTGAGGCGCTGCTGCGGCGGTTCTACGGCCGGGTCCTTGATGACGACGCCCTCGCCGAGCCGTTCACCGAGGTGCGCACCAGGGGCCTGGACTCCCACCTCCCGGTGATGTGTGACTTCTGGGAGACCGTGT
>JAFAQO010000489.1 GCA_019246375.1 Mycobacterium sp.
ACATGTTTCAAACCGGCCAGCAATCGAAAGACTTGGCGCCGCTTCAGATTGAGTAACTCGCAGGCGTCCGCGACACGCAGACGGCCGGACTGAACGCCCAGAAAGACCTCGAGCCGGTCGAACTCCTTCTTGCTCATCGACACCACCGGCACCGCGCACCCCCCAGGCTCCCCGAACCCCGGAAAGTGTCACGTCAACTCTGCAGAGGGGTGTCATCTCTATATTGCGGTTACACGCGGTTATCGCATAATATATATTATGGAAAATGTTGCCATGCTCCCGAAGGAGATGGCGGCGTGCGTAGCGCGAGAGACTGCAACGGGCTGATCACGTTTGGCCCAGGTGGGTTCGGTCGCTACGTCATTCGGGCGTGCCCGGAAGTACCTACAGTGTGACTGGCACGAATTGTCCCGGCGGGACCACGACCGTGACAGCCACCGAGGGCGCGAACACAAATGTCGCCGGACTGACGCTGACCGACACGCCGGTGTCCACCGGCACTACCGGCGAATGGATCCAATTCATTTTGGCCCGCCGGCGGCGCAAAAACTGACATCCAGCGCGCTTCTACTTGCGCTTGGAAGCTGGCTGAGCCGAACAGTGCGACAGCCTCCCGAACGGTACTCGCGCTCTCGGCCGCTAACCTGGTAAACCGGCATATCTGCCGATACCAGTTTTCTGCCGCTGCTGCCGGGGCCGCTGCTCCGAGATCTGTGGCCGGGGCCAATTCACGCCAGATCAGGGATCGGGCAACTCGATGACGAGGCGGTCGCGGCCGGGTTCAACGCCGCTCGGCAACTCGGCGCTAAGCTCGCAATAATCGAGGCTCTGATCCATGTGGGTCAGCACGGCGCGCCGCGGCCGCACGCGGGCAATCCACGACAAGGTCTTTGTGAGATGGGAATGGGTCGGATGCGGCTCGCGCCTGAGGCAATCGACGATCCAGAGTTCAATCCCTGCGAGCGCGGCGAACGCCGTCTCGTCGAACTCGGTGACGTCGGTCGAATAGGCAAAACCGCCGATCCGCAGACCGAGCGTCGTGCTGAAGCCGTGGTCCTGCGCGAACGGAGTGATCGGAACGCCGGAGATCTCGAACGGGCCGCATATCTCGTGCGGTTCCAGGGTCGGCTTGTGGAACCGGCCCGGCTCCGGCAGCGGCTCGAAAACATAACCGAACCGCCGGCCGATCTCCGCTAAGGTCTCCGCATCCGCAAACAACGGGATCGCCTGCTGCATCAGCCGGTTTATCGAGCGCAGATCGTCGATCCCGTGCAGGTGGTCGGCATGCGCATGGGTAATGATCACCGCATCGAGGCGAAAAACCCTGGCATCGATCAGCTGTTCGCGCAGATCTGGCGACGTATCGATCAGGATGGTCAGGCCGCCGAGCTCGACCAGGGCCGAAACCCGGCGACGCCGGTTGCGCTGATCGGATGGATCACAGCGGCCCCAGTCGGGACCAATCGCCGGCACTCCCGTCGACGCGCCGCAACCGAGAACGGTGACCCTCATCCTCCCGATGCGCCCGCTTTGCTAAAGAGGCGGAAAAAGTTGTCGTGCGTTATTGCCGCAAGGTGCTCCGGAGGGACGTCCTTGAGCGCGGCGACAGCCGCCGCGGTCGCGGTGACGAAGGCCGGCTCGTTCCGCTTGCCGCGATGGGGTACCGGCGCGAGATAGGGCGCGTCGGTCTCGACGAGCAGCCGGTCAAGCGGCAGGTCGCGGACGGTTCCGCGCAAGTCTTCGGCATTGCGGAAGGTAACGATTCCGGAGATCGACACATAGAATCCGAGCTCGAGCGCGGCTTCGGCAAGCGCACGGCCGCTGCTGAAGCAATGGAGGACCCCGGGCGGCGGCCGCTCTTCTTGGAGAATCCGCGCGATCTCGCCATCCGCCTCGCGGGCGTGGATGATCAACGGCAGACCGCTCGCGCACGACGCCTCGATGTGGGTGCGAAAGACGCGCTCCTGAATGTCGCGCGGGCTCAGATCGTAATAGAAGTCGAGACCGGTCTCGCCGATGCCCACAACTTTGGGGTGCTCGGCCAGTGCCACAAGCTTGTCACTTTGCAAGAGAGCGTGGTCGACCGCCTCGTGCGGATGCACCCCGACCGAGCACCAGATCCGGTCGTAAGCTTCAGCGATCTCCCA
>JAFAQO010000498.1 GCA_019246375.1 Mycobacterium sp.
GTTGAACGCCACAGTCTGCATCCGGTGCTCGGGGCCGGCGTAGGGCCCAGGCGGGTCGACGTTCGGCAGGGCGGTGATCAATCTACCGGTGTTGGCGTCCCAGAGGCGCGCCACGCCGTCGTTTCCGCCGGAAACGATTTGACTCCCATCCGGGTTGAACGCCAGGCTGTTGATCGCCGTCGGATAGGCGCCCTGCTTGTAGGCGTCGGAGGGCTGGCCGAACACGCGTACCGGCATTCCGGTGGGTGGGTTCCGCCACACCTTGATGGAGCCGTCATCACCGGCGGACGCGAACTGCCGGCCGTCGGGGCTAAACGACACTGTGCGGATCCTGCCCTGGTCGGCGGGGGTGGGCAGCCCGGTGACGGCGTCCCACTCCCGCACCGAGCTGTCCATGCTGGCGGACACGATGCGGGTCCCGTCGCGGCTGAACGCGGCGGCTGTAACTTCACCGTGGTGCCCGCTCAGCGGATTGCCGATCGTCGCATACGTGTTTGCATTCCACACTCGCACCGTGTTGTCGAAGCCCGCGGACACCAGCCTGGTGCCCTCGGTATTGAAGGCGACGCTGTTGATCGCGTTCGGATGTGCTTTGAACGAGCCGATCACGGTGTTCGGGTCGTGCCCGTCGCGGATCTCGATGGCGCCGTCGATGCGGCCTACCGCCAGGCGGTCGCCGCTGGGGTTGAACGCGACGCTCATCACTGTCACGCCGACGTCGATGTTGGCTTTTTGAGCACCCGTGCTGGCATCCCAGACCCGCAGGGTGTCGTCGTTACTGCCCGACACGATGACGTCGCCGCCCGGGCTGAACGCGACGGTTTCCACTGCCTGGTCGTGTCCGGCCGGCTTGACGCCCGCCTTCTCCGTTCTGGCCGCAACATCCCACACCCGCACGGCGCCGTCGTCGCTTCCCGTGGCGACCCAACGGCTGCCGGGGCTGAACGCGACGGCGTGCACGGCCTTCGCATGTTGCAGCGGGGGACCAACTTTCGCCCCGGTACCGCTGTCCCACAGCTGCAGGATCCCGTTGCCGCCTCCGGTGGCGATCAATTCCCCATTCGGGCTGAAGCCAACGGACCAGACCGGGCGGTGGTCGCCGATGTCCAGGTTATGCACCAGGGCGCCGCTGTCGGCGTCCCAGACCCGCGCGGTGTGATCGTCGTTGCCCGAAACGATCCGGGTGCTGTCGGGGCTGATCGCGACGCTGCGCACTGGGGTGACGAACTCGTTCTCGCCGCGCTGCGGGTTCTCGATGATCTTGAGTGCGTCGCGCCGCTTATCCACCACCGCCTCGGCCTTGCCGCCCAGACTATCGGCGGCGAGCAGCTGCTGCAGTGCGCGGACATCACCGCCCGCACGTCCCCCGTCGAGCATTTGATCGGCTTGCGACACCAGCTGCCACGCTTTGGTGTGCCGCGAGGATATGACCAGAGCGAACAGACCGCAGGCCGCGACCACGGCGACGATGACGGCGGCGGCGACGATGGTGCGAAGCATTCTCGATTTGCGTCGCGCGGCGTTGGCGACCTGGTCCTCATGCCACCGAGACGCCTCGACGAACTCGCGTGCCGAGGCGAGGTGCGTCTCGAATCCCGACTTATTCAACAAATTTTCGGCGTCGGCCAGCCGCAGCCCTTCCAGCAGCCAGGCGTCGTTGCGGTGATTTTTCTCCCAGTCCACGGCACTGCGCTGCAGCCCATCGGCTCGGATCAGGTTTGCGCGCTCTTCACTGAGCCATCTCTTCAGCTCGTCCCAGTGGTAGAACAGGCTTTCCAGCGCCACCTCGACGACGTCGCCGTCTTTTCGTTCGTAGCGCACCAACAGCCGCTTTTTGACGAACTCTTCCAGCAGTCCGGCGGATTCTTCTGGCAGGTTGTCCCATCGGGCGACACGCCGCACCGGCAGTTCGGTGTCGGGGTTGACGGTGACGAGCCGGGGAATGAACGCTGCGCGCAACAGGTCAAGCTGGTCACGCCGTTTCTCTTTGTCCCGGGACAGCGCACTGTCGACGACGATTTGCACGATGTTGGGCATCCCGCCCATTCGCTGGTACTCGTCGAGCTCGAGCTTGCCGTCGCTGCCGTACTCCTTGAACAGCTTGGCGAGGGTCAACGACAGCAACGGCAGCGCGTCGGCCCCGTTCCGGCAGTCCTCCAGCAGCTGTTCGACGAGCGTTTCTTCGATCTCCAGTTGGTGGTTGTTGACGTACGTCCGGCAAGCGGGCCCCTTGATCACCTCGGCAAACTGCGTCTCGGGCATGGGCTTCAGATCGTCGAAGACCACGCTGTTGACGTCGGCCAACTGCGGAGCGGTCTGCAGCGGCTGGTAGTGATCGGTGCGGATGGTGATCGCCACGATGAGCGACAATCGCATCTCACTGGACGGGCTCGTCAGCTCCTTGATGATGTCGAGGAACCGTTGTGTATGTTCGCCATTCGCGTCTGCGCTGAAAAGTTCCTCCGCCTGATCCAGCGGCAGCGCGAGGGTGGGAGGCCGCTGCCCGGCTTCGAGATTCAGCAGGACCGCTCGCGCCGCCGCCTGCTGGATTTCGACCAGGAACTCGTGGATTCGGCGGCTATCGCCGCGGCACGCCGCTTTGACGTCGGCGAGTTCGACGACCGGCAGACCGAACCGGGCGCGGGTGGCGCAGATCGCCGCGGCAAGCCCGTTGTCGCCCTCGAGGACGTCGTGTTCAGGCCGGACGATGTCGAGGACCGCGAAGGTGCGGTCGTCGCGGCGCAGCCGCGGCAGCAGCCCCGCCCGCAGGAACGATGACTTGCCCGCACCGGAGGCGCCGAGGACGACGAACAGCGACTCGACTTCTGATTTGCGCATCCCCCGCAGTGCGTCGAGACCGCGCACGAGTTGGGCGTCGCGACCGAAGAACACCCCGGCGTCGACCTCTTCGAAGGGATCCCAGCCGCGGTACGGCGAGCGGCCGGGGTCGTTGGGCGGTGGCCACACGAACGACTCCGCGCTGATGCCTTTCCCGATGATCTCGTCTTTGAGCCGAAGCAGGGCTTCCGTCGAGAAGGAGACGGCGACCCGTTCGCCGTGGTCGTCGAGGGTAATGTCGGTTTTGGGGCCCTTGGCGAACAGGTCGACACGCTGCCAGTCCCGGGTCATGTCATCAGCGGGCGACGGTTCCAGGCGCGCGCAGAAGATCTTCTTATTCAGGTTCTCCGACGTGCGGTATTCGGCGCGGCACTCGGGGGAATCCTGCCATTTTTGTGACAGGAGGCAGATGACGACCTCGCAGCGCATACTGGCCTTCTGCAGCTCGTCCTTCCATTTCGTGCCGGCGCGGATGCCCCCCTGGCGGTCCAAGTCGAGGAAGATGTCGTTGGCCAGCGGCGGATCCTGGTCGACCAGCCACTGTTTGAGTGCGACGGCCTCGCGATTGTCCTTGCTGGAGTGGCTTAAGAAGATACGCGACGACATGAGCTCACCGATCTGCCAAACCGGTCCCGTGCACGGTGGGTCGTGGTCGCCAACGCACTGATCGGCGCGTAACACCGAACGTCCCCGAGTGACCTGCTCACCGCGAGCGGTTGATGGAGAAACCTTGCCACCGTCCAAGCGCGGCTACATGCGTATTCGTCAATTTGATTTGCTGTCGGCTCCGAACCGCCCGGTGGGTCTGTGTCGGAGCCCAGCCGATAGCCATCAATCCCGATAGTCGGCCTGGCATTCGGTCCGCACCGGTCCCGCACAACTCCCGACTGTGTGCGAAGCCCTCACCACGCCCAACACGGATGGCGTATCAGACCACGGCGAGGTCCACCGTTTCCGAGCTGCCTGGTTGCATCGGGGCCGAGACGACGGCGGTGATGCGGGTGCCACGTCCGGGCGCGGTGTCGACCCTGAGGTCCCCGCCGATGGCTGACAGACGGTCGGTCATATTGGCCAGCCCGGTGCCAGTGGTCGCCGGGTCGAATCCGCGGCCGGTGTCGCTGATCGTCAGGGTAAGCGTCCGGTCGTGAGCATGGGCGGTGATCCTGGCCGTGGTGCCGGGGCCGCCGTGTTTGGCGGCGTTCTGCAGCGCTTCGCTGCAGCAGAAATAGAGGGCGGCCTCGATCGAAGCGGGGTAGCGGCCCAGGTCCTGCAGATTTAGCCGCACCGGGATCGCGGCTTGCGCGGCGGCCGCCGGTAAGGCTTGCGCAAGACCGCCGCTGACCAGCAGCGAGGGGTAAATACCGTGGGCGAGCCTACGGATTTCGGCGATCGCGGTTTCCAGCAGCCCAGACGCCTCGGTGAGCAGCGGCTGATATCGGTCGTGTCCGGCGGTG
>JAFAQO010000071.1 GCA_019246375.1 Mycobacterium sp.
AGGGCGGCCACAACGGGTTGCGGTCGGTGGCGACGGCCTTGGGCACCAAGGAGTTTCAGCGGGTGCGGATCGGCATCGGGCGTCCGCCCGGACGCAAAGATCCGGCGGCCTTCGTGCTGGAAAAGTTCAGCGCAGGCGAGCGCGCAGAGGTCCCTGCAATTTGCGAGCAGGCCGCCGACGCCACGGAGTTGCTCATCGAGCTGGGACTGGAGCCGGCCCAAAACCGCGTGCATGGGTGGTAGCCGCGGGGCCGGATTGCCCAGCTCCTCCCCGCGCCGTCCCGGCGCGCATCGTCGCAGGGCTAGGTGACGAGCATGACGGAAGTGGACCGCCGCAATTTGCCCGACGGCGTCTTCGGAATGGTTCCGGGACCGAGCACCACCACGTTGCGCGGCCGTACGTCGACTTCGGTGACGACCTCGTGGGCGACCTGATGCTCGATGCGGCGCACTTCGGCGGGATCTTCGAAAGCGTTGGACTCGACCGCGACGGCGAACGTCTCACGCGAATGCCCGGCGTCGAGCCGCACGGCCACGGCGCAACCTGGACGGACACCGTCGACCCGGCTCGCCGCCCGCTCGATGTCGGTCGGATAGACGTTGCGGCCAGCCATGATGATGACGTCCTTGACCCGACCACAGACCACGATGTGACCGTTTTCCATCTGGTAGCCCAGGTCGCCGGTGTCGTACCAACCGTGCTCGTCCTGGGCGGGGATGAAGCCGCCCATCGTGATGTAGCCCGGCGTTAGCGACTCACCGCGCAGTTCGATCACCCCGACGCCGCGCGGCGGCAGCACATTGCCGTCCTCGTCGACGATGCGGGCCTCCAGGCCGTCCAGCAGCGGACCGAGGGACGCCAGCCGGCGAACATTGCCCTTGGTGGCCGGCACCGCGCGACGTAGGGCAGCCAGCAGGTCGGCGTCCACCTCGTCGACGATCAACCCGCACTCAACCGGCGAGAACGACACCGCGAGGGTGGTCTCCGCCATGCCGTAGGCGGGCAGGATGGCCTCCGGCCTGAGTCCGAATGGCCGGCCGGCGTCAATGAGGTCTTCGACGTCAGCGGGGTCCACCGGTTCGGCGCCCGACATCGCGATCCGCAGGCTCGACAGGTCGAACTGACCCGCTTTGGCCTGCTTGCGCAGCCGCCTGGCGAACAGCGAGTAGGCGAAGTTCGGGCCGCAGATGAAGGTGCCCTTGTACTTGTCGATGAGCTTCGCCCATAGCAGCGTGTCGCGCAGGAAGTCCATCGGCGTGACTTTGATCAGCTCGGCCCCGAAGTACATCGGCACGGTCAGAAAACCGATCATGCCCATGTCGTGAAAGCACGGCAGCCAGCTGATCATCACGTCGGTCTCGGTGTCGTACTTGACGCCGACGAACATAGCCTCGACGTTGGAGTACACGTTGCGGTGGGTGATCTGGACGGCTTTCGGCGAACCCGTCGACCCGGACGTCAGCTGCATCAGCGCCAGGTCGTCTTCGTCGGTGTCGATCGGGTCGGTCGGTTCGGAGGCGAGCAGCTGCTCGACGGTCACGACCTTGATGCCGCGCTCTTCCAGCACCGGCGCGGCTGCCATGAAGGGGTCGGAGACGATGACCGCCTTGGCCTCGATCATGTCGATGACTGTCGTCGTGTCTTCCGCCCACACCGCCAGGTCCGTGCGCGGGGTGGGCTGGTGCAGCATCGTCAGGCTGGCCCCGCGCATCCACAACCCTTGCGCGGTCGGGGCGATCTCCACCGGCGCGCCGACCAGCACGCCGACCGCGTCGCGATAGCCGACACCAACGCCGGCCAGGCCACCGGCCACCCTGCGGGCGCGCTCGTGGACTTCACGCCACGTGTGCCGCACCGGCTTGTGCGGTTCGCCGGTCACCATGCCCTTGGTACTTTCGTGGGCGTTGCGGAACATCGTCTCGGTGAACCTGCTCACGACGACCTCCTCTCCGGCACCGGTGCGTTTCGAAAGGCCCAGGGTCTAATACTCTCCCAGGCAGGAAGCGCTTCGGGACAGCTGCGAGCACACAATTGGGGAGCGGTTATGTCTCGAATCGGTGATAAGCAGGCGACACCGCGCATGGTTGCAAGCTCGGCGCTGCAGCGGCCACCGCGACCGTTCACCAATCGCCCGCCGGAATATCCGACGGGCGTCAGATTTGGGCGCGCTGTTTCACCGCTGTCCATCACCGCCGAACATCTTAAGCTCCTCTTAAATAACTACAAAACTGGTGCGCGATTTGAGGGCGAGGTCACACACCGGTGACGGGGGCCGGCACCACCCGGGCGCCCTGCGCCGGCCCGCTGGCAACGCGAACAGTGCGGCAGACTCCGGCCCCCGACAGCTGTGTGCCCACGTCGATCGCTGAGGCCGCCGACGAACACAGAAACGCGCAGGTAGGACCCGACCCGGACACAATGCCCGCCAGTGCGCCGGCCTCCACGCCGGCGCGCAGAGCGCGGCGCAGCGCCGGATCCAGGCTCACCGCGGCCGCCTGCAACTCGTTACCCAGCAATGGCGCCAGCCGCTCGGGATCGCCCACGGCCAGCGCTGCCAGCACGGGGCCGGGCTCATCAAGCCGTGGTGGCGCCCCGGTATCCCGGAGCCGGTCAAGCTCGCTGAACACTGCCGCGGTGGATAGCCCCTTGTCGGCGAAGGCCAGCACCCAGTGAAAGGTGTAGCGGGCCAGCACGGTGGCAAGCTCTTCACCGCGGCCGGTTGCCAATGCGGTGCCGCCGCGCAGTGCGAACGGCACATCACTGCCAAGCTGTGCAGCCAGCGTGTGCAGGTCGCGGCGCGGCACCCCGAGTTCCCACAACACGTTCATCGCGACCAGCACCGCCGCCGCGTCCGCGCTTCCGCCTGCCATCCCGCCCGCGACGGGAATGGCTTTGTCGATCGTGATCGAGACATCGGGCGCCCGGCCTACGTGGTCGGCCATCAGCTCGGCGGCCCGCCAGGCCAGGTTGCGCTCGTCGGTCGGCAACTCGTCAGCGCCTTCGCCGGTGAGCTCGAGTGAGAGCACGTCGGCGTTGCGGACCGTCACCTCATCTACCAGCGATACGGCGTGAAACACCGTGGTCAGCTCGTGGTATCCGTCCGCACGGCGATCACCGACGGCCAGGTAGAGGTTGACCTTTCCCGGCACCCGAACGGTCACCGAGCCTGTGGGCACCCATTGAGCAGCGGTGCTTCCGTCGAACGGCACGGCAAGAGAGTATCGCCGGTCCGGGCAACCCACATAACTCGCCCGGCGACGATGCGGGCCGCGTGCTTACGCGTTAGCTTGCCGAAGCGTGCGGTTGCGTGTTGTCCGGGCTGTTCCGGTCCCAGTCACCAGAGCGTTGTAGCAGTCGCACGAAGTCTTCGATGGACAGCGTTTCACCGCGGCGGGCCGGGTCGATGCTGGCGGCGAGCAGCCGATTCGCGGATTCGTTGCCCGAACCCGCCCATTCGGCGAAAGCGTTGCGAGATGTCTTGCGGCGCTGGGCAAACGCGATGTCGATCAGCTGGAAGACGCGCTGGCGGAACGCTTCGTCGGTCGGCCATGGCGAGGCTTCGTACCTATCAATGCGCACCAGCCCCGAATACACCCGGGGAATCGGCCAGAACACTGTCGGCGACACCATGCCGAAGCGGCGAACCCGTCCGTAAAAGCGGACCTTGACGCTGGGCACTCCGTAGTCCTTGCCGCCCGGTTCAGCCGCAAGCCGTTCAGCGACCTCAGCCTGCACCATCACCGTCATGGTGCGGGAGGAGGGAAACTCCGCAAGCAGATGCAATAACGCCGGAACAGCGACGCTGTACGGCAGATTCGCGACCACCGCGGTCGGCTCGCCGTTCAGGTCTTCTCGGCGGAGGGACAACACGTCCTTGTTCAGCACGGTCAGCCGGTGGATCTCGCTGTGCGAATGCTCGGCGATGGTTTGCGGCAGCCGGCCTGCCAGCACTGGGTCGATTTCCACCGCGCTGACCGTGGCACCGCGGTCCAGCAATGCCAGAGTGAGCGATCCGAGGCCAGGCCCGACCTCCAGGACGTGATCTTGCCGGTTAATCCCGGACGACGACACCACCCGACGTACGGTGTTGGCGTCATGGACGAAATTCTGGCCGAGGGATTTTCGCGGCCGGAATTCGAGTTCTTTGGCGAGCCGCCGGATTTCAGTCCGGCCCAGTAACCGGATCGTCAGGACCCACCCGCTCTTCCGCCGCACACGGGCCAGGGCGCCAATCCGCGGCGCGCCCG
>JAFAQO010000199.1 GCA_019246375.1 Mycobacterium sp.
CATCGCGTTCTGCTGAGCGGTCGAGCCCTCCGCGGTCAGCTCGTTTTTACCGCCACAGTTCACCGGGCCAGTTTCAGATGGAACCGACGCGCCGCGGACGTTGTTGTCGCTGCCGCATCCGACCAGCGCCAGGCCGGCAAGCGTCGCCGCGGCGAAAGCCCTGCAAACCCTGTCGACCCTCACCGATCTCGCTTTCCCGGCCTCCGCCAAGTTGCTGGATCACCCCGGAAACTATGCGCCAGCCATGGCCACTATCCGCATCGTCGGTGAACGCCGGGTGAACAGCTTCAGCGCGCAGCAGCGGTGCCGCCGGTTCTGTCACTTTTCTGTCGTGACCGCCGCATACGCGGTGTCGACGCTGAGCACGGTAAAACCCAGGCGTTCATAGGTCCGCAAAGCGGCAACGTTGTCCGACTCGACGTAGAGCATCACGGTGGGATCAGTCGCCTCGGCCAGCCGGCGCGCCAGCCACGCAACACCGACGGACGTCAAGACCTGACCCAGACCGCGGCCCTGTGCCGACGGGTCGACGCCTACGACATAAACCTCGCCAAGATTCGGCTTGTCGAGGTGCACCTTGGTCCAATGGAAGCCCAGCAGCCGGTCGGTCGTGCCGTCGAAAGCCAGGAACAAACCTTTCGGGTCGAACCACGGTTCGGCGCGGCGCTCGGCCAGCTGGACTGAACTCCAGCCGCTCTGCTCCGGATGTCCGGCGAACGCCGCATTGTTGACGCGCAGCAGCTCCGCGTCATCGGCTGGGCCCGCATAGGTACGGATGCGGACACCGTCGGGAATCACCGGTTCGGCAACGTCGCGCACCGAGCGTCGCATCTGCATCAGTTCGCGGACCGCCGTCAGGCCCAGCGCCGAGGCGGTCGCGCAGGCCGGCTCGAGCGTCCCGTGCGCCCAGAACCAGTTCTGCCCAGCCGTTTTGGCCAACGCGGCACGAGCCATCGCAGCGCCGATACCGCGTCGGCGGGCCTTTGGGTGAACCACCAGCTCCGCCATGGCTGAGGCGTCCTCGCGCGCCGGAGCCAGGTTGAGGTACCCGACGACCGCATCGTGCGTGCCGTCGGTGGCCAGCAGGTGTTGGGTGCGCTGGTGTGCGAGTTCGCGCACGACCTGCTCGCCCACCGGCGTCACGCCGTCGAAGCTGCTGGCGCTGCTGATAAGTTCGCTCACCTGCTGCTGCTCGTGGGCAGCCAGCGCTACGCGCCAATCAGCCCGCGTCACTGACTGCGTAGTGGGTCGAACAATGGGTCTTGCAGCGTATCGGCACCGGCTTCGACGTCGTCGACTCTCTCAGGCGGGGGACTCGGTCCTCGGCCGCGGGCCGGCCGAACCGCCTTGTAGCCCACATTGCGCACAGTGCCGATCAGCGCTTCGTGTTCCGGCCCGAGTTTGGCCCGCAGCCGTCGTACGTGGACGTCGACCGTCCGGGTGCCGCCGAAGAAGTCGTATCCCCAGACCTCGTGTAGCAGCTGAGCTCGGGTGAACACCCGGCCGGCGTGCTGCGCCAGGTACTTCAGCAGCTCGAACTCCTTATAGGTCAAGTCGAGCGGGCGGCCGCGCAGCCGCGCGGTGTAGGTGCCCTCGTCGATCACCAACTCGCCGAGGCTGACCTTGCCGAGGCTGTCGTGGTCAGCCTGGCCGACCCGTCGACCGACGATCAAGCGCAGCCGGGCGTCGATCTCAGCTGGTCCTGTGCTGGGTAGCAGGATCTCGTCGAGCCCCCACTCGGCGTTGACAGTCACCAGCCCGCCTTCGGTGACCACAGCCACCACCGGGATCGGCCTCCCGGTGGCTCCCAGCAGACGACACAGACTGCGTGCGGCCGGCAGGTCATGACGCGCGTCGACGATAACGGCGTCCGCCGATCCCGCCTCCAGCAGCGAGGCCACGTCCGCCGGGGCGGTCCGCACGACGTGGGACAGCAACGACAGCGACGGCAGAACCGAGTCGCTGTGCGAGTCCGCGGTCAGTAGCAGTAGATCCAACAAGCCCCTCCGGCGTCGTGGGAAAGGCCTCTCCCAGACTCATGCCAACATCCACTTAATGCCCAAGTCACCTAAACAATAGCGTGCTACCTGGTATTTAGCGTGGCCGTCGTAGTGAGCCCCGCCACGGTACAGGACCTCATACGCCAGAATATGCGGGTGCGGAAGATGCTGATCGGGGCGGCCGGGACAGCGGTGGCCATCGTGATAGCCGCCGTCTCAGCCGTCGGCGTCGACTTCGGCGCGAGCGTCTACGCCGAGTATCGGCTGTCTTGTGCGGTACGTCAGGCAGCAGACCTAGGGTCAGATCCATTCGTCGCCATCCTCGGATTTCCATTCATCCCGCAAGCCATGAACCGCCACTACGACGAGTTGGAGATCAAGGCCAACGCCGTCGACCATGCGACGGTGGGCAAGGCAACGCTGGAGGCCACCATGCACTCGATCGGCCTGACCGACGCGTCCTGGCTGATCCGCCCAGCGGCGAAGCTGCCGGTCGGCGAGCTCGAGAGCCGGATCATCATCGACTCCGTCCACCTCGGCCGCTACCTGGGGATTAACGATCTGATGGTCGAGGCACCGCCTCAAGAAACCAACGACGCGACCGGCGGGACCACCGAATCGGGGATCTCCGGTAGCCACGGGCTGGTGTTCACCGGCACGCCTAAGTCAGCCAACTTCGACAAGCGGGTCAGCGTCTCGGTGGACCTGTCGATCGCCGGTGCCGACCGGACCGTGCTCATGCTGACGCCCACCGGAATCCTGACCGGTCCGGACACCGCCAACCAACGCGTTCCCGACGACAAGCGAGATGCGGTATTAGCTGCATTTCGCCAGCGGGTGCCCAACCAGAAGCTCCCCTTCGGGGTCGCGCCGACCAGCCAGGGAGCGCGCGGCTCTGACGTCATCATCGAAGGAATCACCGAGGGAGTAACGATCGCGCTCGACGAGTTCAAACAGTCATGATGAGTACTCGCTGGCCAGAAGAGCCCGGGGAGAAGGCGGACAAATGACCACTGCAATCGTTGCCATCGCCGCTGCGGCCGGGCTTGCGGCCATCGCCGGCTGGCTGTTCACCCGGCGGTCTGGCGACGTCCGAGAAACCAAGCCCGGATCGTCTGTGCCCGTTGGCCCGGATACCGCAGACCTCGGCCTGTCCGGCACCGGACCGACCATCGTGCACTTCAGCGCCGCCTGGTGTGGACCGTGCGGCCGGGTGCGCCGCGTGGTCGACGAGGTGTGCGGCGACCTTGGTGACGTTGCCCACGTCGAGATCGATATGGACGCCAATCCCGAAGCGGCGCGGAACTTTTCGGTGCTGTCGCTGCCCACCACGTTGATCTTCGACGCCAATGGACGCCAGCGCTACCGCAGTGCCGGCGTTCCCAAAGCTGCCGATCTGCGGTCGGCGTTGACACCGCTGTTGGCTTGACCAGGGTGTTATTAGGTAAGCTGTCCGACGTGTTTACCCGCCTGGAGCTTTTGCTCACCAAGCGCCGCGCAGTCGATCTGTGCCGCACCGCGGGTTGTTGCTGTTGTTGTAGCTGCTGAGTAGCCGCGCCTTTTTCGCGCTGCGCTCGGAGCAGCCATTGCGGCGTGCCTCCACCTTCCCCGTGGACCAGAGCAGGAGTAGCACCATGTCGACCACCACACCGGCCCAGGTAGACGTCCGGGGCCCCCGGTTCGTCGCCTGGATTACGAGCGTGGTTCTGGTCATCACTCTGATCGTGTCCGGAGTTAGCACCTCGGCGGCCGCCGTCGTGCTGGGTGTGCAGGCCCTGGTCTTCGCGATCGGCGCGGCCGGCGGCCCGCGGAGACACCCGTATGGACGGCTGTTCACCCACCTGGTGGCGCCACGGCTTCGCCCAGTCAGCGAACGCGAGCCAGTACCGCCGCTGAAGTTCGCCCAGCTGGTCGGATTCGTCTTCGCAGGCATCGGGCTGCTGGGTTTCGGTGCCGGTGTTCCGCTGCTGGGCGTCATCGCCACCGCGGCCGCGCTGGCGGCGTCTTTCCTGAATGCGGCCTTCGGCGTCTGCCTGGGCTGCCAGCTTTACCCGCTGATCGCACGCCCTCAGGCCTGGTCCGACAACCTCCGAGCCCGCATAACCCGCATTTAGCGCACGCAACCGAAAGGATCCCCACCATGGCACGCTCCGAAGTCCTGGTCTCCGCTGACTGGGCCGAGAGCAATCTCGACGCCGCCAATGTCGTCTTCGTCGAAGTAGATGAGGACACCAGCGCCTACGACACCGGCCACATCGCCGGCGCAGTCAAGCTGGACTGGCGTACCGATCTGCAAGACCCGGTTCGGCGCGATTTCGTCGATGCTGAGCAGTTTTCCAAACTGTTGAGCGAACGCGGTATCTCCAATGACGACACCGTGATCCTCTACGGCGGCAACAACAATTGGTTCGCCGCCTATGCCTACTGGTACTTCAAGCTGTACGGCCACGACAACGTCCAGCTGCTCGACGGTGGGCGTAAGAAGTGGGAACTCGACGGCCGCCCCCTGTCAACCGACACCGTCAGCCGCACCACGACCTCCTACACTGCGGTCGCGCCGGACAACAGCATTCGCGCCTTCCGCGACGAAGTCATCGCCGCCATCAACGTCAAGAACCTGGTCGACGTCCGCTCCCCCGACGAGTTCTCCGGCAAAATCCTCGCGCCGGCGCACCTGCCGCAGGAACAAAGCCAGCGGCCGGGTCACATTCCCGGTGCCATCAACGTGCCCTGGAGCAAGGCCGCCAACGAGGACGGCACCTTCAAGTCCGACGAGGACCTGGCCAAGCTGTACGCCGATGCCGGGTTGGACGGTTCGAAGGAAACGATTGCATATTGCCGGATCGGGGAACGTTCGTCGCACACCTGGTTCGTGCTACGCGAATTGCTCGGACACCAAAACGTCAAGAACTACGACGGCAGTTGGACGGAATACGGCTCCCTGGTGGGTGCCCCGATCGAGTTGGGAAGCTGATATGTGCTCTGCACCGAAGCAAGGACAGACGTTGCCGGCCAGCGTCGACTTGGAGAAGGAGACGGTGATCACCGGCCGCGTCGTGGACGGCTCCGGCCAGGCGGTGAGTGGCGCGTTCGTGCGGCTGCTGGACGCCTCTGACGAGTTCACCGCCGAGGTCGTCGCGTCGGCCACCGGTGACTTCCGGTTCTTCGCCGCACCGGGCTCCTGGACCGTGCGCGCGCTGTCGGCAGCGGGTAACGGCGACGCTGTCGTGTCGCCGTCGGGCGCCGGCATCCACGAAGTGGACATCAAGATCGCCTGACCGGCGCGACTACGTTCGATTGCCCGGCCCCTCCTCATCGCGGCTCCGCGCTCTGCATCGTCGCCGGGCTACGTTCGATTGCCCGGCCCCTCCTCATCGCGCTCCGCGCTCTGCATCGTCGCCGGGCTAGACTCGTCGGCGTGGTGCTCTTCTTCGAGATCATGCTGGTCACGGCCGTCGTGGTCATCGCCTGGTTTGCGCTGTATGCGCTGTATCGGCTGATCACCGACGAGTCGTGACCCGCGCCGGCGACGATGCAGAGCGAAGCGATGCTGAGGAGCGGCGCTCGGTCTTGGGTGACAATCCTGCCGGGCCGGTTAGTTCCACTGGTTCCGCCGACCGAGCAGTAGCCGCGGCGGCCGAACGCGCCAAGGTGACCGCCGGCCGCAACATCCCAGTCTTCGAGGATCTTCCGATCCCTGCCGATACCGCCAACCTGCGCAAGGGTGCCAATCTCCACGATGCGCTGCTGGCGCTGCTGCCGCTGGTCGGCGTGTGGCGCGGCGAAGGCGAGGGCCGCGGAGCTCACGGCGACTACCGGTTCGGCCAGCAGATCGTCGTCTCGCATGACGGGGGCGACTATCTGAACTGGGAAGCCCGATCCTGGCGGCTGACCGAGTCGGGCGACTACCATGCGCACGACTTGCGCGAGACGGGCTTTTGGCGCTTCGTCGACGATCCCCACGACCCGACTGAGTCCCAGGCCATCGAATTGTTGCTGGCCCACTCCGCCGGCTACATCGAATTGTTCTACGGCCGGCCTGGCACCCAGTC
>JAFAQO010000202.1 GCA_019246375.1 Mycobacterium sp.
AAATACGACGACCCCACATAGCCGTACGGGCCGAACACGCTGAACAGGTTCGGGAAGCCGGGGACACTGACACCCTCATAGGCCTGCAGGCGGTGCTCATCCCAGAACTGGGTCAGCGATGCGCCGCCGCTGCCGGTGACCGCGAACGTGGGCACGCTGTCGGTGTCCATCACCTTGAACCCGGTCGCCAGCACCAGCACGTCGATCTCGTGGCTAGCGCCGTCGGTAGTGGCCACCGCCGACGGCGTGATCTTGTCGATCGGCTCGGTCACCAGCCGCACGTTGTCGCGGTTGAACGTCGACAGGTAGGTGTTATGAAAGCCGGGCCGTTTACAGCCGACGGCGTAGCGCGGCGTGAGCTGCTCGCGCAGCACCGGGTCGTTGACCTGCCGGCGCAGGTAGGCCCGCCCGGCCGATTCCATCCACTTGGCCAGCGGAAACACCGTGAAGTACTGCGCCGGGATGGGGAAGGTCGCTTCCACGAAAGCCTGGCTCGCCAGCCGCTGAACAGCCTTGCCCCCGGGCAGGCGCATCGCCCAGCGAGCCGGCGCCGGCAGCGGCACGTCGAATTTGGGAAAACACCAGATCGGGGTGCGCTGAAACACGGTGAGCTGGTCGACGATCGGCGCGATCTGGGGAATCACCTGCACGGCCGAAGCGCCCGTACCGATGACCGCGACCCGCTTGCCGGCCAGGTCCTGATCATGATCCCAGCGCGCAGTGTGCATGGTGACACCGCTGAAGGAGTCGACCCCGTCGATGTCGGGCAGCTTGGGCACCGTGAGCACCCCGCTGGCGTTGATCAGGAACCGCGCGGTGATGTCGCCGCCGGGATCCGTTTGCACCCGCCACAGCGCCCGCTCGTCATCGAAGTCCGCCGCGAGGACCTTGGTGTTGAACCGGATTCTCGGGCGGATGTTGTACTTGTCGACGCAGTGCTCGGCATAGGCCTTCAGCTCTGTCCCCGGCGCGTAGGTCCGCGACCAGTCCGGCCGCTGTTCGAACGAGAACTGGTAGGAAAACGACGGGATGTCCACGGCGATACCGGGGTAGGTGTTCCAGTGCCAGGTGCCGCCGACTCCGTCGCCGGCCTCGATCATCAGGTAGTTGCCAAGTCCCGCCCGGTCGAGCTTGATGGCAGTACCGATGCCCGAGAATCCCGCGCCGACGATGACGGTGTCGAAGTCCAGAAGCGCTTCAATCATGGGCGCCACTCCTCCATCCCGGCTGCGCCGGCACCATCGTCGTCGGCGCGGGTCATACCCGCAACGGTAACCGGCTACCGATGCAGCGCGGCCTTCAGCGCCGCCAGCCCACGGTTGGTCGCCTCGGCGGCGGCCGGCACCACGAGCGCGAAGCTGGCGAACCCGTGCACCATCGTCGGCTCGTTGCGTAACTGGGCGGGCACCCCGGCGGCGTTGAGCAGTTCGGCGTAGCGGGCGCCGTCGTCACGCACCGGGTCGTGTTCGGCGGTGCCGATGTAGGCCGGTGGCAGACCGGAGAAGTCGGCGGCGTTCGCCGGAGCGAGCGTGGCCGGCAAAGTACCCGGATCGCTGATGTCGATGTCCGGCACATACCAGGTCAAAAATGCGTCGATGACGTCGCGATCCAGGATCGGCGCATCGGCGTTCTCGGTGAACGACGGCAGCGACAGGTCGCCGGTGACCGATGGGTACCACAGCAGTTGGAAAACCAGCTTGGGGCCACCCTGATCGGCATGGTCGCGGGCCAGCTGGGCCACGACCGCCGCGAGGTTGCCGCCGGCGGAGTCACCGGCCACGGCGATTCGATCCGGGTCGCCGCCCAGTTCAGCGGCGTGCTCGCCGACCCATTGCACCGCGGCCAAGCAGTCGTCCACCCCGGCGGGGAAGGGGTGCTCGGGCGCCAGCCGGTAGTCGACGGAGACGACGATCGCCTCGGCGCCGACGGCGTGCGCGCGGGCGACCGCGTCGTGGGTGTCCAGGTCGCCGATCGACCAGCCGCCGCCGTGATAGAACACGACCACGGGCAAGGTCGTCTGCTCGGCGACCGGCGGCCAGTAGATGCGGACCGGTATTTCGGTGCACTCGCCGTGGCCGATCGTTCGTTCCTCGATGCGCAGGTCGGGCAACATCTCCACAGGCGCCTGCAGCGCGCGGATCCTCGCGCGGGCGACCTCGACGCCGTCGGCGGCGGTGAACGTCAGCGGGAACGCGTCGAGCAGGGTCTTGAGGGTCGGGTCGATGTGGGGTCGGGCGATGGTTGGCTCCGTCATGGCCCTACCGTACGTACTCCGGCCCGCTCCCAGTCCGGCCGCCGGTGCAGGGCGGCTTTCAGCGCAGCCAGCCCGCGGTCCACGGCTTCGGTTGCCGCCGGTACCACGCCGGCGTAGCCGACATAGCCGTGCACCAGCGTCTCGGCGTTATGCACCTCGACAGGAACACCGGCGGCGGCGAGCAGTTCGCCGTAGCGCAGCCCGTCGTCCCGCAGCGGGTCGTGACCGGCGACCGCGATGTAGGCCGGCGGCAGCCCGCCCAGGTTGTCCGCCCGCCCGGGCGCCATTCCGGCCGGCGGGTCGGACAAGTCGATTTCGCCTGCGTACCAACGCGAAAAGGTGGCGATGGCCGCGCGGTCGAGAATAGGCGCCGACGCGTTCTCGGTGAACGACGGCAGCGATGGATCCCACAAGGTGGACGGATACCACAGCAACTGGAACAGAATGGGCGGTCCGTCATTGTCCCGCGCCCGCTGCGCCATCACCGCCGCGAGGGTGCCGCCGGCCGAGTCCCCGGCGACCGCCAGCCGGGTGGCGTCGGCCCTGAGCTCGGCGTCGTGCTCGACCACCCATTGCGTTGCGGCCCAGGCGTCGTCGACGGCAGCGGGGTAGGGGTGTTCGGGCGCCAGCCGATAGTCGACTGACACGACCACCGTCTCGGCGCCGACGGCATGCTGGCGGCACGTGCCGTCGTGAGTGTCCAGATCGCCGACGACGAAGCCGCCGCCGTGGCAGTACAGCACAACCGGCGGCTCGGTGCCGGGACTGGCAACACTTGGCGGCCAATAAATCCGGATGTTGATAGGACCGGCCGGACCATCGATGGTGCGGTTCTCGACCCGCAAGTCCCGGTGGACGGGGCGGCGGGGCAGATCACGCAGCCGCCGGCGCGCCGCTTCGACCCCATCGTCGGTGGACAACCGGAATGGGACGGCGTCCAGTACCTTCAGCAGGATGGCATCGATGGCCGGACCGGTGTTGTCCAAGCTGGGCATGCGGACACCGTACGCACCGCGTGTGGTGGTCGGTGCTTGGGTGGCTGCCGGCTGGGCCGGCGTCGGCTACGGCTTGTTTCTGACGGTGACCGCGTTGCGCGCGCCGCCGGGTTCGGCGCTGACCGGCCACTGGGTGGCTCAGCCTGCGCTGAAGGCGTCGATGGCGCTCCTGCTTGCCGTCGGCGCTGCTGCACATTCGATCGTGCGTGAGCGGCGTTGGCTGGTGTTGGCGCTGCTGTTGTCGGCCATCGGGGACTGGCTGCTGGCGATCCCGTCGTGGGCGCCGTCATTCGTGCTCGGGCTTGCCGCCTTTCTGCTGGCGCACGTGTGTTTTCTGGGCGCCCTGGTTCCGCTCGCGGGGTGGTCCGCACGGTCGCTGCCGCGCCGGGTCACCGTCGTCGCGACGTGGCTGGCGTGTCTGGCGTTGCTGGTGTGGTTCTGGCCGCACCTGGGCCGCGACGGCCTGACGATCCCGGTCACGGCGTACATGGTCGTGCTGAGTGCGATGGTGTGCGCGGCGCTGCTGGCGCGACTGCCAACGAGGTGGACAGCTGTGGGAGCGGTGTGTTTCGCGATGTCGGACGCGATGCTCGGCATCGGTCGCTTCGTCCTCGGCAACGAGCTGTTGGCAGTGCCGGTTTGGTGGACGTACGCGGCGGCCCAGATACTCATCACGGCCGGCTTCTTCTTCGGCCGAGACGAGCCAGGGGCGTCGGTGGCGTCTGCTAAACCGCCAGAGTGAACGTATCCACCCGCCGGCCCGCCGGGTTGGAACCGGTTGCGCGGGTGCTGCCGATGCTGTCGGTGCCACATCTGGACCGGGACTTCGACTATCTGGTCGCCGCGGATCAGTCCGACGACGCTCAACCTGGCGTGCGGGTACGGGTGCGCTTCCACGGGCGGCTGGTCGACGGGTTCATTCTGGAGCGGCGCACCGACACCGACCACACCGGCAAGCTCGGCTGGCTGGACCGGGTCGTCTCGGCCGAGCCGGTGCTCACCGCCGAGGTGAGGCGCCTGGTCGACGCGGTGGCGGCGCGATATGCCGGGACCCGGGCCGACGTCCTGAGGCTGGCGGTGCCGGCTCGCCATGCCCGGGTGGAACGCGAAACCGCTGCCACACCGCCACATCCGGTCGTCGCGCCCGTTGACCCGGCGGGCTGGGAGGCCTACGGCCGCGGCCGGCAGTTCCTGACCGCCCTGGGTGAGTTGCGCGCCGCCCGCGCGGTGTGGCAGGCGCTGCCCGGTGAGCCCTGGGTGGACCGGTTCGCCGAAGCCGCCGCACAGACGGTACGGGCACGACGCGCAGTACTGGCAGTCGTGCCGGACCAGGCGGACGTGGACGCCCTGTCGCAGGCGGCGACGGCACATATCGACGAGGCGAGTGTGGTGGCACTGTCGGCAGGTCTCGGGCCGGCCGCGCGCTACCGGCGCTGGCTGGCGGTGCTGCGAGGCAGGGCTCGACTGGTCGTCGGGACGCGCAGCGCGGTGTTCGCGCCGATAAGCGACTTGGGCCTGGTGATGGTGTGGGATGACGGCGACGACACCCTGGCCGAGCCGCGTGCCCCCTATCCACATGCCCGGGAAGTGGCGATGCTGCGTGCGCACCAAGCGCGCTGCGCCGCGCTGATCGGCGGCTATGCCCGGACCGCGGAAGCCCACGCACTGGTGCGCAGCGGATGGGCGCACGATGTGGTCGCGACCCGGCCGGTGGTGCGCGCCCGCACCCCGCGAGTGGTCGCCCTCGACGACCGCGGATACGCCGAAGAACGCGACCCGGCGGCGCGCACTGCCCGGCTGCCCTCCGTCGCGCTGCGGGCCGCCCGCTCCGCGCTGGCGGAAGGCGCGCCGGTGCTGGTGCAGGTGCCGCGGCGGGGCTACCTGCCGTCGTTGGCGTGCGGGCGATGCCGCCTGATCGCCCGATGCCGGCAGTGCACCGGGCCGCTGTCGTTGCCGGACCGGGGCACGCCCGGCGTGGTGTGCCGGTGGTGCGGTCGGGTGGAGCCGGGGCTGCGATGCGCGCGCTGCGGATCGGATGCGGTGCGCGCCGTGGTTGTCGGAGCCCGTCGGACGGCCGAGGAACTCGGCCGGGCATTCCCCGCGACTCCCGTGCTCACCTCCGCGGGCGACGCCGTCGTCTCCGACGTCGCCGGCCGTCCCGCCCTGGTAATCGCCACCCCCGGGGCGGAACCCCGCGCCTCCGGCGGGTACGGGGCTGCCCTGCTGCTCGACAGCTGGGCGCTGCTCGGCCGGCAGGATTTGCGCGCGGCCGAGGACACCATGCGGCGCTGGATGGCCGCAGCGGCGCTGGTGCGGAACCGCGGCGACGGCGGGGTGGTAATGGTTGTCGCCGAATCATCCATTCCCACAGTGCAATCGCTGATCCGGTGGGATCCCGTCGGGCATGCGGACGGCGAGCTGACAGCCCGCGCCGAAGTCGGCCTGCCGCCCAGTGTGCACATCGCCGCCGTCGACGGCACCGCCGACGCGGTCGCGGCGCTGCTTGACGAGGTCGAGTTGCCAGACGGCGCGGACCTACTCGGCCCGGTGGAGTTGCCGCCGAGCGCGCGTCGGCCGCCGGGCATTCCCGCCGACCTGCCGGTGACCCGTATGCTGGTCCGCGTGCCCCGCGAGCAGGGCCTGAGGCTGGCGGCGGCGCTGCGGCGCGGCGTCGCGGTGCTCAGCGCCCGGCAAACCCAGGGGCCGGTCCGGATCCAAATCGATCCGCTGCACATCGGGTGAGCAACGAGCTCCGCACACGCATCGCTGGTTCGCAGCGGCAGCCGACGACGTTGGCGCTGATGCACGGCGCCGCTTTCACCGGCGACAGACACCTCCGTACGGTGCGAGTTCGATTGCCCGACGCCGTTCGTCAGTCGGTACGAAGCAGGTTCCCGATGATTGATGAAGCCGACCGCGACCGCTGAGAGGCCTCGGTTGTCGGGGCGCAGCACGCGGTTGGGTATTTCTGCTGATCCGGTCCGTCGTCTCAGTACGGTAGTTATGTGCGCACGGCGTTTCACGACCAACTCAATGCGCTGACTCAGAGCATCGCCGACATGTGCGATCTGGCGGGGACGGCGATGGAGCGGGCGACCCGGGCCCTGCTCGACGCGGACATCATCGCGGCTGAAGCCGTGATCACCAACCACGAGGATCTCGTGGTTCGTGAAGTACAGGCTGAAGCGGATGCGTTCGCGTTGCTTGCCCTGCAAGCGCCGGTTGCCGGTGATCTCCGAGGGGTTGTCAGCAGTCTGCAAAACGTCGTCGAAGTCGAGCGCATGGGCGCTCTTGCGCTGCTTGTGGCGAAAATCGCCCGGCGCCGACACCCGGCACGTGCTATCCCCGAGAATTTGAACGGCTACTTCGCGGAGATGGCCCGCATTGCCGTGGACATTGGCCGAGATGTCAAAGATGTTGTGCTGTACGGAGATCCCGACAAGGCAGCCAAGTTGGCCGAAGACGACGACGCTATGGATGCCCTCCACCGCGATCTCTTCAGCGTGCTGTTCAATCACCGATGGCCCTTCCCGGTCGCGACAGCCGTCGACGTCACGTTGTTGGGCCGGTACTACGAACGGTTTGCCGATCATGCCGTGGAGATCGGACGACGGGTCATATTTCAAATCACCGGCACCAACGTCGACGCGAACTAGCGCCACGCTGTAAGTAGTGGTGTCTGTGTTGCCTGGGAGTGAGTGTGGTGGATCGAATTCATGCCCAGGCGGCCCTCTTCGCTGTTTGGACCGAGAAGCTGGTTGTACATCGCTCGGGATTCGGCATAGGCCAACGCCGCTTGTCAGATCGCGACCCCGACCACACCAACGCGTCGCATTGAGAAAGCGAAATACGTTGTGCCAGGAGCTACAACGCGCTGACCATGACCTCATACAGAGACGAGGTCTTGGTTGGCGGCGCCAGGTGCACTAACTCATCGCCTACGTGCGGTGACGAGCAGGTACTCCCACTCCATGACACCGTCGGTCAGATGCTGCCCGGCAAGCTCGACCAGTTCAGCGTCGAGTGCAGCGGCCAGCACGGCATTCTCGCCGATGTTGCGGTAGGCGTTGATCGTCGGCCCGTAATTGTTTTTGAAGTATCTATGGCACGCTTCGGCACTGCTGAACCGGTCTACCCGCAACGTGCGTCGCTCCGCGCGGATATCGCTCACTCGATTCGCCAGCAGCCCACGGAAATAGTCCTCACGCCCCCACAACTCCGGCGACGCCATACCCGGAAACATGGTTGGCCGGTACGGCCTGATAGCCGCAAGCATCCGGCCGAAGAACCCGTTCGGTGTCCAGCTGATCACAGCGATCGTCCCGCCCGGACGACAGACCCGGACCAGCTCGTCGGCCGCGCTCTGGTGATTTGGTGCGAACATCACGCCGATCGCCGAGATGACGGCGTCGAACTCGCCATCGGCGAACGGCAGGGCTTCGGCGTCGGCTTCTTGCCAGTCGAGCAGTACTCCTTGTTCCGCGGCGCGCTTTTGAGCACGTCGCAGCAGCTCTGGCGTGAGGTCGCTGGCGACGACGGCGGCACCCGCCTTGGCGGCCGGGATCGAAATGTTGCCTGAGCCGGCGGCGACATCCAGCACACGGTTACCCGCACCGATGCCACTGGCATGAACCAGGACTGGGCCGAGCGGAGCCATCACCTCCTCAGCCATCAGCGCGTAGTCGCCGAGCGCCCACACCGCCCGATGAGTGGTCGCTGTGGCGCGAGCCCCGCCTGTCGATACGTCAATGCTCATCGAAGCCTCCTGGGGAATAGCGGAAAGGTCTCAAAGTGCGACATCGTTGTCGAGCGGCATCCCCGGCCTTGCGCCGAGTCATGCTGCCTGACTATTGTAGTACATAGAAATAGTTGCTGTTAGCAACAGTCCTTCACCTGTTACGCTTCTGGCTACCGCCTGTGTAGTTGGGTCGCAGAAGTCGACCGGCTCGATATGAGGAAACCCATGTTGTCCACGGAAAGCGCGACCGCGAACGACGACTCACTCGATGCGATCACCGATGCCTTGCTGACCGCGTCGCGGCTATTGGTCGGCATCTCGGCGCACTCGATCGCCCGGGTTGACGAGACGATCACCATCCCGCAGTTTCGGACCCTGGTGATCTTGTCGACCCGCGGCCCGATCAACCTCGCGACGCTGGCTGGTCTGCTGGACGTGCAACCGTCGGCCGCCGGCCGGATGGTTGATCGACTCGTCAGCGCTGGACTGATCGACCGCCTACCGCACCCGACCTCGCGTCGCGAATTGCTGGCCGCGCTCACGCAACGGGGGCGAGAGGTCGTCCGGCAGGTCACTGCTCTGCGGCGCGGCGAGATCGCCCGCATCGTGGAAAATATGCCGCCGCCAGAACGTCGAGGGCTGGTGCGCGCACTGACGGCATTCACCACCGCCGGAGGCGAGCCCGCATACCTTGACGACGAAGCGTAGGCCCCCGGACCGTGGCGATTTCCGCTGCTGAGGCGGTCCGACAGCCGGCTTAAGCTCTGCGCCAGCCGGCGGGACGGGGATAACGGGGAGGCGGCGCCCATTGCACGAGGGCGGCATCGCCGTATCCATCGGTACCCGTCGACAGCGTCTCGTGCTCGTCTACCGAGATTTCCGAAATGAGGCTCCCGCGTTCGCCTCGCCACATCGTGGTGACCCGCCCCTTCCTTATGGCCGCCCCGATCCAGCCACTTGGCACCGATAACCGCCCGATGCCGCGGGCTCTGCCGATCACCAGTGAGACCACCGGCTCTTGCACCGGAGCACTTGGGTCGGTTATGGCCGCCGACCCGGAAGCACCTGATTGACTAACGAATTCGCGCCCACCAGCTGGCAGAGCAGGCAGGAATCTCGTGGCCATGCCCAGACCAGCCAGGGTCGACACCGGTGAGTTGGACTGCCAGGGCTGAGCGAGTGCTTTCAGCGCGCGCGGCACCGCTGACGTCAGCTGCGACAGCTCGATTTGCACGCCTGCGACGGCCGGGGCGGCCGGGGGGCCGCCCCGCGGTGAGGTGAACGACGCCAAAGACGATGCGGCCGCGGATGAGGCGGCGTAGCGATACATCGTGCTGGCATCCTGTGCCCACATCTTCTCGTAGCACTCCTCGGTAGCCGCGATGGTGTGGGCGTGCTGGCCGAAAAAGCTGCTCGAGGCCAGCGATGCCAACAGGGCGCGGTTGGCAGTGACCACCGGCGGCGGCACCACCATCGAGAAGGCGGACTCATAGGCGGCCGCTGCCGCCCTGGCTTGGGCAGCGGCCTGCTCGGCGTGCGCGGCGGTATCGGTCATCCACGCCGCATAGGGGGCGGTGGCGGCCGTCATCGACAGCGAGGACGGCCCCAACCACCCTTCGCTGGTCAAACCTGACATCACCCAGTTGAAGTAGGCCGCGCTGGAGTACAAGTCGTCGGCCAACCGGTCCCAAGCCGCCGCGGCACTGTGCATCGGACCCGATCCGGGACCGGAGTACATCCGACCGGAGTTGATCTCCGGGGGTAATGCTCCGAAGTCCATCGAGACACTCCTCTGTTGGGCCATCGCACTTGCATTGGCGAACCGGATTTACCGGATGTCGAAACTCACCTCCACAGCCCACGAAGCCTTCCAAGGTCGACCCAGGTTGCCTGAACTGCGCACAGCGACCACGGGAGCCGGTGTCAGCGCAATGTCCGCAATCTGTTCTCCAAGTAGCGACTGTATGAACTGTTGGTGAACTAAAACCCCCGGACACGCTGACTAGGTCCTGTGGGTTTGCTGAAGACAGGCATTGCCGCCGCTATCAGGTGCGTCCGGCTGCTTCTGGTGGGAGGGCTCCCTCTCCCTAAACTGGGCCGGTGCGTCTCATCTTTGCCGGCACCCCCGAACCCGCGTTACCCGCGCTGCGTCGGCTCATCGACTCGGCCCGCCACGACGTGATCGCGGTGCTTACCCGTCCTGATGCGGCCTCCGGGCGGCGTGGCAGGGTACAGCCGTCGCCGGTGGCCCGGCTGGCTCTCGACCGCAGAATTCCGGTGCTGCGGCCGCCGCGGCCCAACGCGCCGGAGTTCATCGCCGAACTGTCGGAGCTCGCTCCTGAGTGCTGTGCGGTGGTGGCCTATGGCGCCCTGCTCGGTAATGCGTTATTGGCAGTGCCCAAGCACGGCTGGGTCAACCTGCACTTCTCGTTACTGCCCGCCTGGCGTGGGGCGGCCCCCGTGCAAGCGGCTATCGCCGCAGGTGACACGGTCACCGGCGCGACGACCTTTCATATCGAGCCGAGTCTTGACTCCGGACCGGTTTATGGGGTGCTCACCGAGCAGATCCGGCCGACGGACACGGCGGGGGAGCTGCTCGACCGGCTGGCGGTGTCGGGCGCGGCGCTGCTTGAGACCACCCTTGACGGCATCGCCGACGGGACGCTCACCCCGGTACCTCAGCCGCTCGACGGCGTCAGCACCGCGCCCAAGATCACCGTGGAAGAAGCCCGCGTGCGCTGGGATCTGCCGGCGGTGATCGTCGAGCGGCGTATCCGCGCGGTCACGCCGAACCCCGGCGCCTGGACCATGGTCGGAGACCTGCGCATCAAAATCGGCCCCGTCGGTCTCGACTCCGGTGCTCCAAACGATTTGGCGGCAGGCGCTTTTCATGTCGATCGCCGCGCCGTGTGGGTCGGCACTGGCACCGAGCCGGTGCGGCTGGGCCGAATCCAGCCGCCGGGCAGAAACGTGATGAACGCCATCGATTGGGCTCATGGTGCCCGGCTCGACCGCGCGGCACGGGCGGTATGACTGCGAACCGCGACCAGCCGCGCCGCAAGCGGCCACCCGGCACTTCGCCACGCAAGCCGGGTAGACCACCGCACCGCAGGCCGCGCCGTAAGCCGCTGGATCCGGCGCGTCGGGCCGCCTTCGATGTGCTGCGGGCAGTCAGCGAGCGCGACGCCTACGCCAACCTGGCGCTGTCGGCGCTGCTGCGCGAACGCGGAATCTCCGGGCGGGACGCCGCATTTGCCACCGAACTCACCTACGGCACGTGCCGTACCCGCGGACTGCTCGACGCGGTGATCGGTGCCGCCGCCGGTCGCTCACCGGATGCCATCAACCCAGTGCTGCTCGATCTGCTCCGGCTCGGCACCTACCAGTTGCTGCGCACCCGGGTCGACGCGCATGCGGCGGTGGCCACAACCGTCGACCAGGCCGGAATCGAATTCGATTCGGCCCGAGCAGGTTTCGTCAACGGTGTGCTGCGAACCATCAGCGCGCGCGACGAGCGGTCCTGGGTCGACGAGTTGGCGCCCGACGCCACGGCTGACCCGGTCGGGCATGCCGCCTTCGTGCATGCCCACCCGCGCTGGATCGCCCAGGCCTTCGCCGATGCGCTGGGCGCGGCCGCCGGCGAACTCCACGCCCTGCTGGCCAGCGACGACGAGCGTCCGCAAGTGCACTTGGCGGCACGACCGGGCGCGACGACCGCCGCCGAGTTGGCCGATGCCGTGCACGGCAGCGTCGGCCGGTATTCGCCATACGCGGTGTACCTGCCGGCCGGCGACCCTGCGGAGCTGGCTGCGGTGCACGAGGGCCGCGCACTGGTGCAGGACGAGGGCAGCCAGTTGGTGGCCCGCGCGCTGACCCTGGCGCCGATAGCCGGCGACACCGGACGGTGGCTCGACTTGTGTGCCGGCCCGGGCGGCAAGACCGCTCTGCTGGCCGCGCTGGGTGCCGACGCCGGGGCCCGGGTCACTGCGGTGGAGCCGTCGCCGCGGCGCGCGGATCTGGTGGCGCAGAACACCAGCGGGTTGCCGGTTGAGGTGCTTCGGGTCGACGGTCGGCAATCCGGCCTCCAGCCGCGTTTCGATCGGGTGCTGGTCGACGTGCCGTGCACTGGTCTGGGTGCGTTGCGCCGCCGGCCCGAGGCTCGTTGGCGGCGTCAGCCCGCCGACTTGCCCGCGCTGACCGCGCTGCAACGCGAACTGCTGGGTGCCGCGATCGCGCTGACCCGGCCCGGCGGTGTGGTGCTTTATGCGACCTGCTCGCCGCACCTGGCGGAGACGGTCGGCGTCGTCGCCGACGCGTTGCGGCGCCATCCGGTGCGCGCGCTGGACACCCGGCCGTTATTCGAGCCGGTCACAGACTTGGGGGATGGGCCCTCTGTTCAGCTGTGGCCGCACCGACACGGCACCGACGCCATGTTCGCCGCGGCGCTAACCCGGCTCTAGTGTCCGGCGCCGCCGCTGGCTCCAGGTCCGCACCGGACTAGGGTTTGATTGTCCGGTTCCTCCGCGCGCCGTTCGGCGCGCATCGTCACCGGACTAGGCTGACCGCATGCCCAACACCGATCGGCCCTTGATAGCGCCGTCGCTTCTGGCCGCCGATTTCGCGCGCTTAGCCGACGAGGCTGCGGCCGTGATTGGCGCCGATTGGCTGCACGTCGATGTGATGGACAACCATTTCGTGCCCAACCTGACGATCGGTCTGCCGGTGGTGGAGAGCCTGCTGGCCACCACGGACATCCCGATGGACTGCCATTTGATGATCGAAGATCCGGACCGTTGGGCACCGCCGTACGCCGAGGCGGGCGCATATAACGTCACGTTCCACGCCGAGGCCACCGACAACCCGGTCGGGGTGGCCCGCGACATCCGGGCCGCCGGCGCCAAGGCCGGGTTGAGCGTCAAGCCCGCCACTCCGCTGGAGCCGTACCTGGACATCGTGAAGGACTTCGACACCTTGCTGATCATGTCGGTGGAGCCCGGCTTCGGTGGCCAGGACTTCATCCCCGACGTGCTGAGCAAAGTGCGGACACTGCGCAAGATGGTCGATTCGAGCGGGCTCAACATCGTGGTCGAGATCGACGGCGGCATCAACGCCGACACCATCGAGCAGGCCGCCGAGGCGGGCGTCGATTGCTTCGTGGCCGGATCGGCCGTCTACAGCGCCGATGATCCGGCCAAGGCGATCGAGGCCTTGCGGCGACAGGCGGGTGCAGCATCATCGCATCTGCGCCCATGAGTGGGCAGGCGGCCATCAGCTACGACGCCGCCATGCAACTCGCTGTCGAGCACGCCGAGGTGGTCAAGGGCAGCACCTACCCCAACCCGCCGGTCGGTGCAGTGATCCTGGACAGGGACGGCCGGGTCGCCGGCGCCGGTGGCACGGGACCGGCCGGAAGCGCACATGCCGAGGTGGTAGCACTGCGGCGCGCCGGTGGTCGGGCAGCCGGCGGGACCGCAGTGGTCACCTTGGAACCGTGCAACCACCACGGCAAGACCCCGCCCTGCGTGGATGCCCTGCTCGACGCCGGTGTCGCGTCAGTGGTGTACGCCGTCGCCGATCCCAACCCCGTCGCGGCCGGCGGCGCGGACCGGCTCGCCGCCGCGGGTGTGCACGTCGCCACCGGTGTGCAGGCCGAGCTGGTGGTGGGCGGACCGCTGCGCGAGTGGCTGCACAAGCAGCACACCGGGCTGCCGCATGTGACGTGGAAGTACGCCACCAGTATCGATGGCCGCAGCGCGGCCGCCGACGGCTCCAGCCAGTGGATCACCAGCGAGGCCGCGCGGGCGGATCTGCATCGTCGGCGTGCGGCCGCGGACGCGATCGTCGTCGGCACCGGCACCGTGCTCGCCGACGACCCGGCGCTCACCGCCCGACTGGCCACCGGCGGTTTGGCCGATCGGCAACCGTTGCGCGTGGTGGTCGGCAAACGCGACATCCCGCCCGAAGCCCATGTTCTTAACGACGACTCGCGCACCATGGTGATCCGTACGCATGATCCGCAGGAAGTGTTGAAAGCGCTGTCGGATCGCACCGATGTGCTGCTCGAGGGCGGCCCCACCCTCGCCGGCGCCTTCCTGCGCGCGGGAGCGATCGATCGCATCCTGGCCTACGTGGCGCCGATCCTGCTGGGCGGACCGATCACCGCGGTCGACGACGTCGGCGTGCCCAGCATCGCGCGGGCGCTGCGCTGGCGGTTCGACGGCGTCGAGCGGGTCGGTCCAGACTTGGTGCTCAGCTTGGTGCCCCGATAGTCCGGGCCAATCCCGCCCGTCGCTGTTCGGCGAGGGGTTAGGGTTTCGAACAGCGGCATTGCAGCTAACACCGGGAGGATATGTGAGCGACTACAAGGTTGTGGTCGTCGGAACCGATGGCTCGGATTCGTCGCTGCGTGCAGTCGATCAAGCCGCAGCGATCGCTGCCAAGTCGAATGCGAAACTCATTGTGGCCACAGCGTATTTACCCGAGCACAAGCATGATTCTGGCGAACCCGACCAGCCCAAAGGTGACGACTATCAGGTCGAGGGCAACGCGCCGGTGTATGCAATGCTTCGTGAAGCTGCTGATCGGGCGAAGGCCGCCGGCGCCAAGGATGTTGAGCAGCGCCCGATCGTCGGTGCCGCAGTGGATGCGCTTGTGGAGCTGGTCGACGAAGTCAAGGCCGACCTGTTGGTCGTCGGTAATGTCGGTGTCAACTCGATCGCCGGGCGCTTGCTTGGATCGGTTCCCCGAGCCGTTCGTCACCGCGCCAACACCGAGGTGCTGGTCGCCGAAACCAAGGATTGAGGCCTGGTAAACGGCGACACTCAAGCCCGCGCCGACTCAGCCTCACGTTCATCGGAAACCGGCTCGTCGGCGTGGACATGGCGGCTGGACAGCAGCAGACCCAGCAGTGCGCCGACGACGCAGACGATCACGGTGATCTTGAAGATCTCGCCGTACATGTCCGCGAACGCCTGCCGGTACATGGTTGCCTGGGCCGCGATCCTGGTGGCCAGGCTGGCATGCGCGGGCACCTCGGCCGACAGCTTGGCCACGAGCTGGGGCAGCCGATAGAAGCCCCATGCGCTCAGCGCGGCCACCCCGATCAGCATGCCGGTGTTGCGCGCCACCACCACCGCCGCCGAGGCGATGCCGTGCTGCGCCGACGGGACCACTCGCAGGCTGGCCGATGTCAGCGGCCCGATCACCAGACCGAGCCCCAATCCTGCGATCGCCAGGTCGGTGTCCAACCTGGGCAGCGAGAATAGACCGAAGATGCTGTGGGGATTGCTCAGCAGGTCGACCTGCCACTGGGAAATCAACCAGTAGGCGTACGCCGCGATGAGTAGGCCGACGCAGGCCATTGCCCGGTCGCCGACCTTGGTGGCGATCCAGCCGCCGAGCACGGCCCCGATCGGCAGAGCGATCAGGAATCGCAGCAGCAGGATGGCGGCCTCATTTTGCTCCTGCCCGAGCACGCCCTGGGCGAACAGCTCCACGTCGACCAGCGTCACCATCAACGCCGCTCCGGCGCACAGCGACGCGCCGAGCGCAGCCAGGAACGGTCGGAAGTGCACCCCGGCGGGTTCGATC
>JAFAQO010000206.1 GCA_019246375.1 Mycobacterium sp.
GACCGCTTGTGCGGGGACAGCGTTGTCCGGCGGTGATGGTGACACAGCGGCGACGCCCGCTACACCCGGCGGGAGGCTGCTCTCCTGTGCCGCTCGGGGAGCGGTGCCGACCGGTACTACCATCATCGTCACCGCGACAGCGGCAGCGACAGTGGCGCCCGCCAGTGGCAACAGTGGCACCCGAAGCGGTCGCCACCGTCGGATGGGCTGTTCGATCAACCACCATGACCCCGCAGCCACCACCACCGTGGCGAGGCAGCGAAGGACAAACAACGGCAATCCCGACCAGCCGGTCAGTTCGCCGTTGACCACCATGAAGATTGGCCAATGCCACAGGTAGACGCCATATGAAATGGTGCCCAACCACACCAAGGGACGGCAGGCCAGCACACGAGCCACTGCCCCGCGTTGGTCCAGCGCCACTGAAGCAATCACGGCGACGGCGGCAACTTCTACCGCAGCCAGCAGACCGTCGTGAAATTCACTGGTACTGCCGGTCGCGCGGTGAGCGGCCCAGGCCAATGTCCCCAGCCCCAAGACCGGCAAAACGCGAGCGGCCAGCCTTCCCCAGCGAGACCGAATCAGTGACCAGCCGCGGTTCAGCGCGGACCAATCCTGAACCAGGAGAGCCGCAACCGCCGCACCGGTCAGCAATGCCTGCGCGCGGGTATCGGTGCCGAAGTAGACACGATCACGCGCAGCATGGGAGGCGAGCACCACGGCTGCGCCCGCGGAAGCCAGTGTCCCCACAGTGGCCAGCAGGAAAACGACGAACCGGACCGAGCCCAAGGTGGCCCATGCCCCGCGGCGTTTGGCTTTCGCGGCCAGCAGCACGGCCACCGCGATCAGCAGGAGTGGCCAGACAAAGTAGTACTGCTCCTCCACTGCCAGCGACCAAGTATGTTGCAGGGGTGAGGGTGTCGCTCCTTGAGCGAAGTAGTCCGTCTGCTGGGTGACGAATCTCCAGTTCGCTACCCAGAAGAACGCGGCGATCGCGTCGCCCCTGAGTCCGGCAACCGTGTCTTGCGGCAGCAGTTCACGCGCGCCACCGACCGCCAGCACCATCAGTACCAGCGCGGGCAGCAGCCGCCGGGCGCGGCGAATCCAGAATCCGGGCAGGTCGATGCGACCGTTGCAGCCCAGCTCGTCGAGCAGCAGCGAGGTGATCAAGAATCCGCTGAGCACGAAGAAGACGTCGACACCGATAAACCCGCCGCCCATGCCGGGGATGCCGCCGTGGTCGGCGAGGACGAGCGCGACCGCTAGCGCGCGCAGGCCATCGAGGGCGGGAATACCGGGACGGCGCCGCGCGCGGACTCCTGCGCTACGACTCCACGTTTCCGGACGGCGACGACGCGGAACGGGAGCTACCCAGCGACGTTGTCGACGACGGCCAACCGGCGTGGGACAGATCCTGGCCGGTTCGGTGCTCGCTCGCTGCGTGTCGTGACCACTTGGCCGAACGACGCTCTGGTTGCCGCCGATACGTCGATGTCCCTCTCTGTCGAATCACGGCAAGCTTAGAGGCGGACCGGCCGCATGAGCCGGAAGACACGGCTGTAGAAGGCACTACGGATGTGGTGGGGCGCGGTTAGCGGCGGCTTGCCGGGCAAGCCGTTCGTCATGGAACGCGGTTTACCTAACCTGAGCCGCTTATGGGTTCGGAGTCCGCATTGACCAGTCCGAGCTCGTCGAGCACCTCGGTAGTGTCGGCGCCAAGCTCAGGCGCCGGCCCGGCGACTTGGCCTGGGGTTCGTGAAAACCACGTCGGCACACCGGGGAAGCGCACCGGCCCGTGCGGGGTTTGCACCGTTTCGAAAAATCCGGCGGCGTCCAGCTGCGGACTGTGGAACAACTCCGCCGGACTGCGCAGGGGCGCAGCGGGTATCTCGAGTTCGCGGAACAATTCCAGCCATTCCTGAGTGGTTCGCTCCCGGAGTGTTTCGGCCAGCAGGGCATAGACGATGTCGATCTGGCGCGCTCGCCGCTCCAGGGTGTTGTACAGGTCGCTGGCCCACGCTGGTTGCACGGCTTCGATGAACGCCGACCAGTGCTTGTCGTTGTAGATGAGCGCGGCGATGTAGCCATCGCTGGTGCGATAAGGCCGGCGGTTGCGCGCTACCGTACGCGGATAGACAGCAGGTCCGAGCGGCGGGTCGAACATGGCGCCGTTGGCGTGTTCAACCAGCATGAACGACGCCATCGTTTCGAACATGCTGACTTCCACTTCTTGCCCCTCACCGGTGCGCTCGCGGTGAAACAGCGCCATTGTCGTGGCATAAAGTGCGGTGAGTCCGGCGACCTTGTCGGCCATGATTGTGCCGACGTAGTTGGCCTCCCCGGTCAGTTGCTCTTGTACAGCAGGTAGTCCGCATTCAGCTTGGATCGTGTCGTCATAGGCGGGCAGATTGCGATCGGGTCCGCGGCGGCCGTATCCGTAACAGTTGGTGTAGACGATTGTTGGATTGATCGCGGCGACCTCGTCGTAACTGAAACCCAGCCGGGCGATCGCCTTGGACCGCATCGAGTGGATGAAGACGTCCGCGGTTTCGATGAGCGCCCGCAGGGCGGCCTTGCCGGATTCCGATTGCAGGTCCAGGACTATGCTGCGCTTGCCGCGATTCACGTTCACGAAGACACCGCTCATCCCTGGAGCAGGTCCGACGGAAATGTAGCGGGTGTCATCCCCCTCGGGAGGCTCGACTTTGATGACGTCGGCGCCCATGTCGGCCATGATCTGCGAGCAGTATGGTCCCATCACCATTGCGGTGAGATCGACGACGCGCACCCCGACCAGCGGGCCTGCCGGCTTGTTGGCGCTAGCCATGGTGCGCTCCTTCTGGTCTTTGCTCTTTGGCCATTTCAAAGCTGTAGTGGATGTGATCGACATGACCATCGGTCACGACGGGGAAGATGACCGGCACCGACATGTCCCGGATGGCGGCCATCTGTTCGCCGACTTCCTCGATCGACCATGACGGTCGGTACACCCCGGGGCTTTCGGCGACAACGATTTTCGCTACGCGGCCAGCGATCGCGACGAGCATTTCGCCGGTTATCGAGCAGGATTCGTGTGCGAGCCAGCCCACCACAGGAGCCACCAACTCCGGGCCCATCGGCGGGTAGGCCGAAATATCAAGGCCTTCTGCCATTCTGGTCACCGCAGAGGGCACGATAACGTTGCAGATCACGCCGTACGCCGCGCCTTCCAGCGCGACGACATTGGCCATGCCGATCACTCCGGCCTTCGCGGCAGCGTAATTGGCGACACCATGGTTGCCGTACAGGCCGCCGATCGACGAAGTCAAGACGATGCGCCCGTAACGAGCATCGCACATAACCGGGAACGCCGGCCGCACGACATGGAAGGCACCCCGTAGATGGACATCGACCACCGCGTCGAAGTCCTGGTAGGTCATCTCTCTCAACATCGCGCGACGAACATTGCCCGCGTTGTGTACGAGGATGTCGATCTGGCCATAGTGATCGAGCGCCGTTTGGATGATCGCTTGACCGCCCTCGGCTGTTGCCACCGACTCGGTGCAGGCGACGGCTTGGCCGCCCGCGGCGGCTATCTCGCCCAGCACCTGATCTGCCGGATTGGGGTCGGCGCCGTTTCCAGTCAGGCTGGCGCCGGTGTCATTGACGACGACCTTGGCCCCCCTCGACGCCAGCAACAGTGCATACGCGCGCCCGAGGCCGCGACCAGCGCCAGTCACGACGGCGACGCGATTGTCGAATCTGCGCTCAGACATCATCTTTCGAGGATAAGGCCATCAAGATCGCCTTTGGCGCGCCATTGCTGCAACAGGTCACCGAAGGCATAGAAGCCCGGTCCGTATGGCTCACCCAGATGTGATCGGATGCCCTCTCCACCGCCTCCGCCTTCGTTGTTGTAATAGCCCGGTGTGCATTCGCGGTCGAACTGCGTGGTATCAACCGCAGTGTCGCGGATGGTCTTGCACCAGTCCTCTTGAGCCTGTTGGCTGGGCTCGACGGTCACTGCGCCACGGGCCAGGGTTTCGGCGATGATGTAGGCGATGTGCTCGCCCTGCAGCTCGTAGTTGGCGGCGATGTTGGCCGAAATGCCCACCTGGGTAAAGCCGGTGAAAAACTGGTTGGGGAAACCGCGGCTCGTCATGCCGTGCAACGTCTGGTAGCCGTCGTGCCAGTGATCGAACAGCGACAGCCCACCACGGCCTTCGATCGCGTCGATGGAGTAACGTCGGCTGATCTCCGTGGTGATCTCGAAGCCACTGGCATAGATGACGCAGTCGACTTCGTATTCGACGCCGTTGGCGACGACGCCATGCTCAGTCGCGCGTTCCACGCCCTTTGTCGCCGACACGTCGACCAGCGTGACATTGGGCCGGTTGAAGGTGGGCAGGTAGTCGTCGTTGGAACATGGCCGTTTGCACAAGAACCGGTAATAGGGCTTGAGCAGTTCTGCGGTGTCCTCGTCTTCGACAATGCTGTCGACACGGCGGCGCAGCCGCTCCATCACCTGAAAGTCTTCTTCCTCCCGGATGGCCATGAACTGCTCCGGTGTCAGGGCAGCGGGATCATCCAGTGCCAGAACCCGTCCAGCGGTGTTTCGGCCGAGCTCGGTCCAAAAGTCACAGACCAGGTCCGGCTGACCCAGTGCCATCCCCTCGAACGTCCACGCATGGAAGTTGCGTTGCCGCTCCTTCTGCCACCCCGGCTTCAGCGATTTCACCCATTTCGGATCAGTGAGGGTGTTGTTTCGCGCGTCGACCGACGACGGTGTGCGCTGAAAGACATAGAGATGCTTGGCATAACGACCCAGGAACGGAACGACCTGAATTCCGGTCGCCCCAGTGCCGACGAGCGCGACACGCTTGTCGCTGAGCTTGTGCAGTCCTCCGGTGATATCGCCGCCGGTGTATTCGTAGTCCCAGCGGGAGGTGTGAAAGCTGTGTCCTTTGAAGTTCTTGATCCCTGGGATGCCGGGAAGCTTAGGCCGGTGGAAGGGGCCGGATGCCATGACGACGAACCGAGCCCGGATGTCGTCGTCGCGGTTCGTCCGAATCTGCCATCGCTTGATCGAGTCATCCCAGCGAAGATCACGGACCTGAGTGGAGAAGATCGCGGAATCGTACAGGCCGAAATGCTTGCCGATGCGCCGACAATGCTCATAGATCTCAGCGCCGTCGGCGAACTTCTTGCTTGGCATGAAGTCGAGCTCTTCGAGCATCGGTATATAGCAGTAGGATTCGTTGTCACACTGAATGCCGGGGTAGCGGTTCCAGTACCAGACACCGCCGAAATCACTGCCCAGTTCGATGATCCGGACGTCCTCGACGCCGGATTTCTTCAAATGGGCAGCCGTCAGCAGACCGGCGAAGCCGCCGCCTACGACGGCGACATCGATTTCCTCAGAAATCGGGTTACGGACCAGTGGCGGTGCGTACGGGTCTGTTTCGTAGTACCCGGCGAAGTCATCCTCGAGTTCGACGTATTGCTTCGAGCCTTCTGCACGCAGTCGCTTTTCGCGCTCCCGGCGATATTTTTCGCGTAGCGCCGCAACGTCGATGTCCTTTGGTGTCTGCGTCGGCTCGCACGTCATGTGTGTGCCTCACCCCTTTCCGTTGGTAGCTCACGTGGTTCGCCGGTTCCCATGTACTTTGCCAGCTGGCGATGAAGATTGACCGTACTGCGTTCGCGATAAGGGTTCGGCTTCGTGCCGGGGAAACCCAAAGACTTCATGCCCTGCTGCACCGCTGCCATGTTGGAGAAGTCCTGCGGCAGGACGCTGAGCCATCTGGGGTCGTCGGCCGGCGTGTACTCCCACTCCGTCCGTGGCTCTGCGTCTTTCGGGAAGAGCTCGTATACGGAGACCTCGAAGATGCACTTATCTGGGTCATAGCCGTCGGGCCGGGCGCTGTAACACAAGGCGCTCGTCAAACCTTGTCCGATCTGAAAATTCGGGAAAATCTGCCAGGCTGTGCCGCTTTTGCCGAGCAGGTCGGGATCGATGGTCGGCCAGACGACACCGCGCGCGGCATCGTCGCGGCGCGCGGAACTGAGCCAATGCTCCAGCACTTTGCCGGGCGGAGTGTCTTCGGGCAGCTCGTCGACGAGCCGAAGCGCAGCATCCACCAGCGTCTGTGTGGTGGTGGCGTTGGTCTCTTGCAGCGTGTAAAGCTGCATTTCCGCGGTTGAGACCCGGGCATCGGTGCCGGTACCGAGCCGGATCTTGGATTGGGTCTCCTCCATGTCCTCGGGCGCGTTGTAGCCGATGTTGCTGTGCTTCCCCTGCGCCCTGGCCCAGCCCCGGAACTCGCCGAACTTGTTGAACTGCGGGTGCGTGGTCGCGACATGGTAGGTCTCGTTGAATGCCTCCATGGCGACCTTCCAATTACATTGAAAATGCAGCCATTTACGCCATTTGCATCGCATGTTCTGCAGTCCGAAGGGCTCGAGCATGCTGGCGGCCGGCTCGAGGTAATCCCGCAGCGGCTCGCAATCCGGATCCATGTTGATCCAGATCCAGCCGCCCCAGGTGTCGACGTTTACTTTCCCCAGGTGGGTGTTCCCAGGTGTCAGCGCATCCTGCCAGTCCTGCCGCTCGGGGACATTGATGCACGCACCGTCCAGCCCGTAAGTCCAGCCGTGGAACCCGCAGACAAAAGCTTTCCTGGCCCGACCACGCGCGTTCTTGGCGCCTTCCGGGATGTCCACCAGCCGACGGCCGCGATGCATGCATACGTTGTGGTGCGCCTTGAACTCGTCGGCCCCCGTACGCACGACGATGATCGAATCGTCGAGGATGTCGTAGCTGAGGTAGCTGCCGACCTCAGGGAGTTCTTCGACGCGGCCCACCTGCTGCCATACCTTGCGCCACAGCCTGTCTCGTTCGGCGCGCGCGTATTCAGGTGAGGTGTAGGCATTTACACCGATAGTCACTGGTGCAGACAGTTCCTGGGCGGCTTGCATCTCGCGATCGCTGAATTCTGTCTTGGATCGCGTCATAGCGTCCTCGCTTCCTGAATCCGTTGCATGTCAGGTTCGTCCCAGCTCTTGATGGCGGCGCGAAAGGAATCGTCGGAGAGGAACAGGGAGGTGTTGTCGGCGCCCAGGTGAGTCCATCGCAGACTCAGACCGCCATCGACGAGAAGGGTCTGGCCGGTGATATAACTTGACAACTCCGATAGGAGGAAAAGGATGGCGCCGGCCTGTTCCGCCGGCCGACCGCGCCGCCCCATCGCGATGGCACGGCGGTCGCGGTCGGCATTGTGGTCGACGTAGGTGGCCGACGCTGTCGTCTCGGTCACGCCGGGAGCGACCGCATTGACGCGGATGTTGTCCGCGGCCAATTCGACCGCCATGGTGCGGGTGACCGCCACGACCGCCGCCTTGGCCGCTCCGTAGGCGATGTGAAACGGCGCCGTGTTGATGCCGCTGATCGAGGAGATGGAGACGATCGAGCCGGGAAGGCTCTGCGTACGTAATTCGGCTGCGACCGCCCGACTCATGAAAAACATCGTTTCCAGATTGTCGGTGAACAGCGCGCGCCAGTCACTGCGGCTTACCCGTGTGCACGGCATCCAGGTCGACGGCGCGGCGCCACCGGCGATGTTGACCAGCCCATAGAAATCGCCATCGGTGTGGCGCACCCGATCGAGAACCGCGTCGATGCCGTCGTCCGTCGACGCGTCGGCTGTCACGGGCACGATGGACAGACCCTGGTCGGTGAGAGGGCCGACATGCTCCTCGAGGTTGTCGGCGGAGCGACTCACCGCAATCACGGTGGCTCCCGCCCGGGCGGCCATGGCGGTCACGGTGGTGCCGATGCCGCCGCCGCCGGCGCCGGACACCACGACGATGCGGCCGTCGAGACTTAGGAGGTTGTCCATAACCAGTCTTCAGCCGGCAGTTCCCGGCGCATAGCCGAGCATCGCTTTGGTTTCCAGGTATTCGCCGAAGCCGAACTCTCCCCACTCGCGTCCGTTGCCACTCTTCTTGTAGCCGCCGAACCCCGCGTGGAAGTCGAATCCATTGTTGATCACCACCCAGCCGGACCTGATGCCGCGGGCAATTGCCCGAGCCTGCTCGATGTCCTCACCCGAGACGTAGCCGGCCAGGCCGTAGTCCGTATCGTTGGCGATTTCGATGGCATGGTCTAGGGTGTCATAGCCCAGAATCGCCAGCACCGGGCCGAAAATTTCTTCGCGGGCAATCGTCATGTCGTTGGTGACATCGGCGAAGACGGTGGGCTTGACGTAGTAGCCCTTTTTCAGTCCTTCCGGGCGGCCGGTGCCGCCGATGACCAGGGTGGCGCCCTCGTCGATGCCCTTCTGGATCAGCGACTGGATCTTCTCGAACTGCGCGCAGGAGACCACCGGGCCCAACCCGACATCGCCGCTGGGGTCCCCCACGGTGAGGCCCGCCGCGGAGTCTTGGGCAATGCCGACGGCTTCTTCCATCCGGGCGTTGGGCACGAGCATGCGGGAGGGCGCGCTGCACGATTGGCCGGAATTGGCCATCATGTTGGCGACGCCTGACCTGACGTTGTCGGCGAACGAGGCGTCATCGAGCACGATGTTCGGGCCCTTGCCGCCCAGCTCCTGCGTCACCCGCTTGACCGTCGGCGCGGCGTTGCGCGCGATGTCTACGCCGGCGCGCGTCGATCCGGTGAACGAGATCATGTCCACATCCGGGTGGCACGCGAGCGCCACCCCCACGCCCGGACCGTCGCCCTGCACCAGGTTGAACACCCCGGCGGGAACCCCTGCGTCATGCAGGATCTCGGCGAAGATATGCGGCGAGAACGGCGCAATCTCCGACGGCTTGAGCACCATCGTGCAGCCGGTCGCCAGCGCCGGAAACACCTTGACGGCAATCTGGTTCAGCGGCCAATTCCACGGCGTGATCAGCCCGCAAACCCCGATAGGCTCTTTGACGATCAGCGTTGAGCCACGCTGTTCTTCGAACGCGAAAGCCTTCAGCACCTCTATGGCGGTGTTGACGTGGCCGAGCCCAAGCCCCACTTGAGGCCCAGACGCGAGTGCCGCGGGCGCGCCCATCTCTTCGGTGATCGCCGCGGCGAGGTCACCCGAACGCTTCTGGTACTCGGTGAGGATCCGTTGGAGCGTGTCGAGCCGCTGGTCGCGGGTGGTCTGCGACCAGGTGGCGAAGGCCTTGCGGGCGGCGACGACCGCCCGGTCGACATCGGCGGCCGAACCGAGCGCCACCTTGCCGCACACCTCCTCGGTAGCGGGATTCTCGACATCAAGCTTTCTCGGCTCGACCGGATCGACCCACTGGCCGTCGATGTAGAGCTTGAGGTATTCACGCATCACTGGGTCCCTTCGGCGTACCACGTCCGGAATTCGGCGTAGCTGGGCATCTCCTCCGAATTCACCTTCGGATCGATAGGCACATGGATGACGCCGACCTCGCCGCTGGCATACGCCCGCTCGATCGCCGGCCCGATATCCTCACCCCGCTCGACATATTCGCCGTGACAGCCAAAACCCTCGGCGATCTTGTCGAACCGCACGTCCTTGCTCCAGTGCACGCCGGTTTCCAGCGATCCCTGGCCGAAAGTGCGCTTGTAGACGCCCACCTCCAAGCCCCATTGGTGGTCAACGCCGACAACGCAGACCAGCGGCAGGTTGAGGCGCGCGGCCGTCTCCAGTTCGGCGATGTGAAACATGAACGAGGAGTCGCTGGTGAGCAGCATTACCGGCCGCTTCCGTCCGTCGGCAACCGACGCGCCAACGGCGTAGGGCAGCCCGGTTCCGATGTGGCCGAAGTTCTGGTTCCAGATGACGTCGTGCGGTTTGGCCTGCGAGTAGGTCCATTGAAAGATGACCGTGGCGCCGCCATCGCGGACCATGATGCCGTCGTGTGGAAAGGCCTTGGTCGCCTCGACCACGAAACGCGCTGTGTGCACGGGTGTTCCGAATGGGGCGGTTTCCGCCAGCTCCGCCAGTCGAGCCGCGTCCTGCTGTATCCAGCCGTCGAGTCCCGGCGCGGCGGAGCGTGGCGAATCCTTGAGCGCATCGACGAGCTGCGGAACGATCGCCCGCAGGTCACCGACCAGCGGAACGTCGATTTTCCTGTTCACCCCGATCGCCTTGGGATCGAGTTCCACGCTGATCCATTTGCGGTCGCTGTCGTTCGCCGCCCAGTGGCGTCCCTTGCCGTAGTGCACCGGCTCGCCGAGCTCGGTACCGATCGCGATGCAGAGGTCGGACTTCGCCACCGCGTCGACGGCCGAGGGCGAGAAGCCGTAGGGGAAAGTGCGATCTTCGATTCCCTTGATGAACGCGGTTCCGCCGGATGTCTGGATCACCGGACAGTTCACGAGGTGGGCGAGCGCCTCGACGGAATCCCCGGCCCGCGCACACTGCACGGCGTGGCCGACCAGAAGGATCGGCTGTTTCGCCTTCCTGATCAGTTCCGCGGCTTTTTCGATCATCTGCGCGCTCGCCCCCTGGCTGACGAGCCGGTAGGCCTCGGGCGGCGGCGGTGCCGACACGTCGAGTTCCTGCTGTATGACGTGCGCCGGATATTCGATGTACGCCGGCCCGGGTGTGCCGGTCTGTGCGCTGCGGAGCGCTTCATGCACGATTTCATCTGTTTGGTCCGCGTATTCGATGCTGGCGGCGTACTTGACCGACGGTGCCAGCAGCGGCGTCTGCGACACGAACTGGATACGGCCACGCCGGACCCGCTGTTCGGTGATGCGCGCCCGCTGACCGCCCAGGAAGATGACCGGCGAATGCTCGACTTTTGCGCACATCATGGCGCCGGCCAGGTTGGCCAATCCCGGCCCGAGGGTGCCGACGCACAGGCCTGGCTTGCCGGTCATGCGCGACACTGCTTCGGCCATGAACCCGGCGCATTCCTCGTGATGCGGTGCGACGACATCCCAGCCCCGCTGCTCGGCGGCATGGAACAAATGCACGAAGTTTGGGTCGGGAATCCCGAAGAGCGTTCGAATGCCCTCCGCTTCGAAAAGATCCAGGATGCGCTCGTATACCTTCACGGCCATGTCAAACCTCGCCAGCGCCCCGACCAATGGGCAACAATTGTCTGGACAAATCCACGTCTCCGGCGCCGATTGAGAATCCGATTCTATGATCGATAGAACATGATTCACCAGTTCCAGTGCGGGGTCAAGGTGCCGTGTCGGCAGAACAACGACGACAGAAC
>JAFAQO010000499.1 GCA_019246375.1 Mycobacterium sp.
GCCGGCCGGCAATCCGCCAGCCGTCGCCGCGGCAAGGCTAGGTGCATTACGGGTACCCGCGGGTCGGGAGTGGGAACCTTACGGCCCCGGGTCCTAGCATCACGCACCGCCACCCCGTCCCGCTACCACTTGCGGAAAGGCTGGCACATACACCTCTCTCCCATGCCGGCGTCGGCGAGTGCTGCTGCGCGGTACCCGCTGAGTCGGTGGCCGGCACCTCAGTCCCGTCGTGGCTTAGGCTCACGTGGTGTCTGCGACCCCGACGTCATATTTGGTGCTTGCCACCCAACGCAGCGGCAGCACGCTGCTGGTGGAATCGCTTCGTGCGACGGGATGTGCCGGCGAGCCACAGGAGTTTTTCCAATACCTGCCCAGCACCGGCATGGCGCCCCAGCCGCGGGAGTGGTTCGCCGGAGTCGACGACGAGTCGATTCTGCGGCTCCTCGATCCGCTGCGGCCCGGTACACCCGACACCGCAACACCGGTTGCCTGGCGGGAACACATCCGCAGTTCCGGCCGCACACCCAACGGAATCTGGGGCGGCAAGCTGATGTGGAACCAAACACCGCTGCTGCTGCAGCGGGCGGCCGGACTGCCGGACCGGTCCGGTGACGGCCTGCGCGCCGCGATCCGCGATGCGATCGGCAGCGAACCGGTATTCGTGCACGTCTACCGGCCCGATGTGGTGTCGCAGGCGGTGTCGTTCTGGCGTGCCGTGCAGACCCAGGTCTGGCGGGGACGCCCGGATCCTGAACGCGACTCACAAGCGGTGTACCACGCCGGTGCCATCGCCCACATCGTGCAGAATCTGCGCGACCAGGAGAAAGGCTGGCGAGGCTGGTTCGCCGAGGAGCAGATCGAGCCGATCGACGTCTCCTATCCGGTGTTGTGGCGCAACCTGACCACGATTGTTGCCAGTGTGCTCGAGGCCCTCGGGCAGGATCCGCGGCTGGCCCCGGAACCGGTGTTGCAGCGCCAGGCCGATCAGCGTTCAGACGAGTGGGTCGACCGCTACCGCCAGGAAGCAGAGGAACAAGGACTTCCGATGTAGCTGCCGCGTAAGCCGTTACTTGACTTGGGCGACGATGAAGACCCGCCGGAACGGGAAGAACGTCGTGCCGTCGCGTCGGGGCGGGTAAGCGTCGGCGAGCAGCGGGATGAGCTCCCGGCGGAACTGCTGCCAGCCCTCTTCGCTCAGCCGCTCATGCACCGGGATCAAGGCGGTGCCGCTGATCCAGTCCAACACCGGGTGCTCGCCGGTCAGCTGATGCAGGTAGGTGGTCTCCCACGCATCAACACTGCATCCGGCCTCGATCAGCAGCTCGGCGTAATACGCGGGGGTGTGGACCACCGCTCCCAGACGAAACGGGACGTCGCGCAGCGTCTTCGCGAACGGTTGACGGCGGGCCACCGCACGCACCGCGGCATACGAGGGCGCTTCGAAGTTGGCCGGCATCTGGACGGCGATCCACGAGCCGGCGGCCAGCTGTCCGGCCCAGCGGACCATCAGGCTGGGGTGTTCAGGCACCCAGTGCAGGGCGGCGTTGCTGAGCACCACGTCGGTATCCCGCTGGGGCCGCCACGTCCGCAGGTCGGCGAGGGCGGCGTCGACGCCGCGTTCTTTGGCCGCGGCGACCATCTCCGGTGAGTTGTCCAGCGCCTCGATTACCGCCTCCGGCCAGCGCCGCGACAGCTGCACGGTCAGGTTTCCGGCGCCGCAACCAAGGTCGACGACGCGGCGCGGCCGGTCGGCACCCACCCACGACAGCAGGTCATAGAACGGACGAGCCCGCTGATCGGCGAAGGCAAGGTAGACCTCGGGGTCCCACATATTGCATCCTCCTGATCACCGCCGCCACGGACCGGCTGATATAGACAAACCGTATTACCGGATGCTTGCCGAGCGAGTCGAGGATGGCTGATGCGCGACGAAGGCGTGCCTGCGGGCGCCCCGAGCGAGGCCGCCGAGGTACGCCAGATCTGGTCGGTGCTGGACGCAAGTACGGCTCGACACCACGATGGTGTTTACCCCGTTCGTTGACGAAACCATGCCGTTCCCGCCCGCCCACCAGCATCGGCTCCAGCAGTTGGGCGACCGCATCCTGTTCGGCAGCGACTTCCCCAACATCCCGTACAGCTACCTTGATGCGATGCGCGCGATCACCCGGCTTCCCGGTGTCGACGACAACTGGCTGCGCGCCGTTTTCTACAAGAACGCCGCAACGCTGTTCGACTGCAGCTAATTTCGCGCAGCGGCCGCGTGCCGGGGTCCGCGCGACGCCGAAACGCGGACGATTGTCGCCGCGGGCCAGCGCAGCTGCTCCAGCAGGCCGGCGGGCAGCTCGGTGTGCCCGTCGAGTCGCTGGGCAGACAACGGGTCCAACGCCATCAGCGCCGGCCGGTGGTTTCCGCGCTGCGGTGTCAGCCCAGGCAACGGTGCGGTTAAGTCGGGCCGGTTATCGGTGCGCAGCGCGCACGCCACCGCCAGCGTGCGGATACCTGCGGCGCCGGCGATCTCCAGTGCCGTCCAGGTCTCTCGCGCGCGATGCGACTGGATCGCAGCGAGGATACGGGACAGCTCGGCGTCGGCCCTAACCTGGTACGCCGCAACATAACCAGCGCTGCCTTCCCAAACCCCGCGCCAGGTCTCGCGCGCGGACGGCGCGAATAACGTTGGGATGTCGTCCGGTTCAGCGGTGACGGCAGTCCATCCCTTCTCGCGTAGGTGGCCGGCCAGCCGGCGCACCGCAACCTCGGCCGTCTTGTGCAGCGGAATCTGCGCCGAGCGCGCTTGGAGCGCCGCAAGGTTGTCCGCGGCCGACATCGTCAGCCCGATCCAGGTCTCCCGCTGCCGCGTTCCCGTCTTGGAGGCGGTGTCGCGGCTAGTGATGCGGATGGCATCAGCGCGGATGCCGTAGCAGTCCAGGTATCCGGCGACCAGTGGCAGCGGCAGCGCGTCCGGCTCGTTGGCCGGTGCGTTGACCCGCAGCAGCGCGGTGGTCCGCACGTCGGTGGGCGACCCCCGATCAAGCTGCCGGCCGGGCCGCAGCATCGCCAGCTGACGGCGCAGGTAGGTCGTGAAGTGCAATCCGCGCCACTGACCCAACAACAGGATCACCACCACGGCGGCGATGCCCAGCAGCCAGCGATCGTTTACCGACGGCCACGGGTAAGCCATTGCTGCGGGTATGACGGCGAGTAACGCCAGAGTGATCCGGCCGGTACCCGGAGCCACGACGGCAGAACGCAGCGTCACTTGGTGAGCTCCTTTCGTCGGCGCGCGGCCATCGCGGCGGCCACGACGGCCAGAGCAAGGGCCGCCGTCCCGGCGAAGGCAACGATCCGTGGGACGGGGTCTTTCGGCGCCGGTTCCGGCGGAGCGGCGATGGGCTTGACCGGTGCCGCACCAGTTGCGGCGGGGGCGGGCAGTTCCCAGCTCAGGGCGGCGACCGGGTCGAGGGTACCGGCGCCGACGAGGTTGGACGGCGCTCGGGCGCCGTTGTGCGCGGTCGCGGTGATGCGCTGCACCACCTGAGCCGCCTTCAGATTGGGGTACTTGCTGCGGACCAGGGCCGCGACGCCAGACACGTAACCGGCGGCGTAGCTGGTGCCGCTGAGCACAATCTGTTGTCGGTGCTCATTGGGCAGACCGTTCGCCAGGCCGCCGTCGTCGCGGTTGCTGACCGACACGATGTTCTCCCCGGGCGCGGCCACACCAACCCAGGGCCCGGCCATGGTGAACTTGGACGGTTGTGCCTGCGGCGTCAGCGAGGCCACCGACAGCACATACGGCTGCCACCAGGACGGGATGGACACCGACGTGACGCCCGACCAGTTCCGCACATCGTTCGGACTGCTCATATCGGTGAGCGGGTTCGACTCGCATGCCGTTCCGCCGCCACCCGAGCCAGTCGCTCCGGCGTTTCCGGCCGCGGCCACGATCACCGCGTCTTTGTTCACCGCCGCGTACCGGATCGCCGCGCCAAGCGCCGACTGGTCGACCGGACGGTCGGCAGGCAGGCAGGTCACCTCGGAGACGTTGATCACCCGGGCACCGAGGTCGGCGGCATCCACAATCGCCCGGGCCAACGTCTCGACATCGATCGATGCGCGGGCCAGCGTCGGATCACCGCCCTCTGTGCGTGGCGAGAACTTGGCCGACGTTGCCCGAATGGACACCAGCCGCGCCGCCGGAGCGACGCCGGAGAAGCCGTCGTTGCCGGGCTGTCCGGCGACGATGCCGGCGACCAGCGTGCCGTGCCCGTCGCAGTCGGTGAGGCCGTCGGTCGATTCGACGTAGTCTCCGCCGGGCTCGACGCCGGGCAACCGTGGCCCACGGCGCACCCCGGTGTCGATGATCGCGACCAGTTGGCCGTCACCACGTGAAAGACGCCATGCCGCAGGCAGGTTCAACATCTCCTGGTTGGGTGTTGTCAGGCCGGGGTCGCTACCCGGGATGACGCCGGCGGTGCTGCACTCGCCGTGTTGCTCCATCGGCGCTACCGGCCCCGGTGCTCCGTTCGGCGGCTGCGCCGCGGCGTCAACCACGGGCGGGCTGATCGCCAGAGCAGCCGGACAGGTCCACATCACGACGGGCAAAACCGCTGCGGCGCAGACCAATACAAAGCGTCTCATCGATTGAGCACCCAAGTGAAAAGACCGGCCAGGTAAGCGATGACCGGAATCAGCGAAGCGTCGATCCCTGACGCGACGAAGCCCAGCAGCCGGCGTAACGGCAACGAATAGCTCTCGGGCGATGCGATCTGCGGATTCAGCGCCACGATCACCCACGCCACAACGAGTGCAGCCAGCACCAGCACTGCCCCCAACGCGGCGGCGTAGCGGCCGGTCGCGGTATAGAGCACCAGCAGCACGACGGTCGCCAGGTAGGGCTGAGCCAGCAGCCATGCCTTACACGCGGCCGAGTCCCACACCCGGGCGCGCAGGGCCGCCACGGCCGCAGTAGCCGCCACCACGTACCATCCCAAACTCGCCAGCGTCTCGGGCCGCCAGGCGATCGCCACCGAGCCGAGCACGCTGAGCAACACAGCGGCCGCGATGAATCCGGTCTGATGCGCGTCGCTGATCCGCACCCGCCGCGGCAGATCTTCCAGTACTCGCAGCGACGGCGCCGACGGGGTGGGATCACCAGGGGCGGGAATCACCGGCAACGGAAACCGTGCCCACAGCGCCGACAGGTGCGCGGCTTGGATTGTGACCAGCAGGGCGGCGACGATCAGCCCGCACCCGATGGTCAATATTGATATGTGCCAGAGAGTTCCAGCGCCCGCAGCCAGAAACACCCCGGCCCCGAGCACTGTTGTGGCGGTGAAGAATCCGATGGCGAACCCATGTTCTCGGCCGGGCAGCATCATGCTGATCAACGACCACGCCGTGACACCGGCCGCGGCCAGCATCACCTGCGCGGAGCCGAATGCGC
>JAFAQO010000227.1 GCA_019246375.1 Mycobacterium sp.
TGACGGAACGCATCGACTACCTGCAATGGCTCGGCGTCGACTGCATTTGGCTGCCGCCGTTCTACGATTCACCGCTGCGGGACGGCGGCTACGACATCCGCGACTTCTACAAAGTGCTGTCGGAGTTTGGTACCGTCGACGACTTCGTCGAGCTGGTCGACGCCGCTCACCGGCGCGGTATCCGGGTCATCACAGACCTGGTGATGAACCACACGTCGGATACACACCCGTGGTTCCAAGAATCCCGCCGCGACCCCGACGGGCCATACGGTGACTACTACGTGTGGAGCGACACCAGCGACAAGTACGCCGACGCGCGGATTATCTTCGTCGACACCGAAGACTCGAACTGGACCTTTGATCCTGTCCGCCGTCAGTTCTACTGGCACCGGTTTTTCGACCATCAGCCGGATCTGAACTACGACAACCCGGCTGTTCAAGAGGCCATGCTCGACGTCATTCGGTTCTGGCTGGACTTAGGTATCGACGGATTCCGGCTGGACGCCGTGCCCTACCTGTTCGAGCGGGAAGGCACCAACTGCGAGAACTTGCCCGAGACGCACGCGTTCCTCAAGCGTGTCCGCAAGGTCGTCGACGACGAATTCCCCGGTCGGCTGCTGCTTGCCGAGGCGAATCAGTGGCCAAGCGATGTCGTCGAGTATTTCGGCGACCCGGAAACCGGCGGTGATGAATGCCACATGGCATTTCACTTTCCGCTGATGCCGCGCATCTTCATGGCAGTGCGCCGTGAATCGCGTTTCCCGATCTCGGAGATCATGGCGCAGACACCCGCAATCCCGAAGATGGCACAGTGGGGCATTTTCTTGCGTAACCACGACGAGCTGACCCTGGAAATGGTCACCGACGAAGAACGCGACTATATGTACGCCGAGTACGCCAAGGATCCGCGGATGAAGGCGAATGTCGGCATCCGCCGCCGGCTGGCCCCGCTGCTGGAGAAAGACCGCAACCAGATCGAGTTGTTCACCGCGTTGCTGCTGTCGCTGCCCGGCTCCCCGGTCATCTACTACGGCGACGAGATCGGCATGGGCGACGTCATCTGGCTCGGTGACCGCGACGGAGTCCGCACCCCGATGCAGTGGACTCCGGACCGCAACGCCGGCTTTTCCACGGCCAATCCCGGACGCCTGTACGTCCCACCCAGCCAGGATCCGGTCTACGGCTACCAAACCGTGAACGTGGAGGCTCAACGCGACACTTCGACGTCGCTGCTTAACTGGACGCGCACCATGCTGGCGGTGCGCCGCCGGCACGATGCCTTCGCCACCGGCACCTTCCGCGAACTGGGCGGGTCGAACCCGTCGGTGTTGGCGTACGTGCGTGAAGCCGACGATGACGTCGTGCTGTGCGTCAACAATCTGTCCCGCTTCCCCCAGCCAATCGAGCTGAACCTGCAGCACTGGAACACCTACACACCGGTCGAGCTGACCGGACAGGTAATTTTTCCGCGCATCGGTCACCTGCCTTACCTGCTGACGTTGCCCGGCCACGGGTTCTACTGGTTCGAGCTGAGCGAGTCTGAGGAGACGCAATGAACTTGCCGTTCTCAGAATGGCTTCCGCAGCAACGGTGGTATGCCGGGCGTAGCCGGAAACTTATCTCCGCCGAGCCGGGCCTGGTCATGCCGCTGCGCGACGATCTCGATTTGGTGCTAGTCGACGTTGCCTACGCCGACGGTTCGTCGGAGCGCTACCAAGTGATCGTCAGGTGGGGTTCTGGGCCGGTCCCCGAGTACAGCACGGTGGCGACGATCGGTTCCGACGACGACCGCACCGGCTACGACGCGGTTTATGATCCCGCCGCGACGCAATTCCTGCTGTCGCTGACCGACTCGTCGGCGGTGCGCGGCGACGTCAAGTTCACCAAGGAACCCGGCGTCTCGTTGCCGCTCGAGGCGGCACCGTGGGTGTCGGAGGCCGAGCAGAGCAACTCCAGCGTGATCTTCGAACAAGACGCCATCCTCAAGATGTTCCGCCGGGTCAGCAGCGGTATTAACCCCGATATCGAACTGAACCGCGTCCTGGGCCGCGCCGGCAACCCGCATGTGGCCCGGCTACTTGGTTCCTACGAAATAGCCGCGCCAGACGGACCGGAGGGCGCGCCAACGCCGCTGGGCATGGTGACCGAATATGCGGCAAACTCGGCCGAAGGCTGGGCGACGGCCACCGCAAGCGTGCGCGACCTGTTCGCCGAGGGTGACTTGTATGCGTACGAAGTCGGCGGCGATTTCGCCGGCGAGTCCTACCGGCTCGGCGAAGCCGTCGCCTCCGTGCACGCCACCCTGGCCGACCAACTCGGCACGTCTCAGGTCACTTTTCCGGTGGACACCGTTCTGGAGAGACTGTCGTCGACGGCGACGTCGGTGCCCGAACTCGGCCCGTATGTCGAGACGATTGAAGAGCGGTTCCGCAAACTGACCGGCGAGACGATCACGGTGCAACGAGTGCACGGCGATTTGCACTTGGGTCAGGTGCTGCGCACACCGGAGACCTGGCTGTTGATCGACTTCGAGGGTGAACCCGGGCAGCCGCTCGAAGAGCGGCGCGCCCCGGACTCCCCGCTGCGGGACGTGGCGGGCGTCTTGCGCTCCTACGAGTACGCCGCCTACGGGCCGCTGGTGGACCAGTCGGGCGACAAGCAGCTCGCCGCGCGCGCCCGTGAATGGGTCGAACGCAACCAAAGCGCGTTCTGCGACGGTTACGCGGCGGCCTCTGGAACCGACCCCCGCGATTCGGCATCGGTACTGGCGGCCTACGAACTGGACAAGGCGGTTTACGAGACCGGCTACGAGTCGCGACACCGCCCTGGGTGGCTACCCATTCCGATGCGTGCGATCGCCCGGCTCGCCGCTGCATAGCCGGCTTCCGGGGGAGTGCCCCCTAATCGGCGGCCTGCGGGCGCCGCGGCTCTGATGAAACCATGTTCGTGTGATTCACCGGATACATTTTTTGTGTGCCGACCGCTGCGATTTGTGGAAGTAGCTAGCTACACCTCGGGCGCGTGGCGGCCGGTGAAAAGCATCGGCAGCAGCGCCGCGGGTGCGCTGCTGCCGATGCTTATTGGGCTCAGCTGGCGTTGGACCCGGCGCCCAGTGCCCGCTGGATGTCGGGCTTCATGGCCACCAGTTGTTGGTTCCAGTACTCCCAGGAGTGCGTTCCATTGGCGGGGAAGTTGAAAACCCCGTTGTTGCCGCCAGCGGCCACATAGTTGTCCCGGAAGGCTTCATTCGTGCGCAGAGTCAAGCCTTCCAGGAACTTGGCCGGGACATTGTCACCGCCTAGCTCGGACGGGGTGCCACTACCGCAGTAAACCCAGATGCGCGTGTTGTTTTGGACCAACCGTGGAATCTGAACCATTGGGTCGTTACGCTTCCACGCCGGGTCGCTCGTTGGACCCCACATGCTGGTGGCGTTGTAATGACCGGCGTCGTTCATCGCGAAGCCGATCAGCGTGGGCCACCAACCCTCGGACGGGTTCAGGAAACCCGAGAGCGAACCGGCGTAGGGGAATTGCTGCGGGTAGTAGGAGGCCAGAATAAGTGCAGAATTACCCGACATTGAAAGCCCCACCGCCGCATTGCCGGTCGGCGAGATGCCTCTGTTGGCCTGCAGCCAGCCAGGCATTTCCCTGGTCAGGAAAGTCTCCCACTTGTAGGTGTAGTTCTGGCCGTTGCCCTGCGACGGCTGGTACCAGTCGGTGTAGAAGCTGGACTGCCCGCCGACTGGCATGATCACCGACAGGCCCGACTGGTAGTACTCCTCAAACGCGGGAGTGTTGATGTCCCAACCGTTGTAGTCGTCCTGGGCGCGCAGGCCGTCAAGCATATAAACACCGTGCGGTCCGCCACCCTGAAACTGGACCTTGATGTCGCGGCCCATCGAGGGTGACGGCACCTGCAGGTACTCGACCGGCAGACCTGGTTTGGAAAATGCGTCCGCAGTAGCCGAACCGCCGAAAACGCCGACCAGCCCGGGCAATAGGGCAGCCCCTATGGCCGCGATCGTCAGCCGACACGGCCAACTCGGAGCTGCGCCACGCATCTTGTCAACGAACTTCATAGCTCCTACCCATCCCAACTTTCATCTGCCGCAAGAAGCGGTCGACTGGCTGTCTTCGGCAGTGAAACACAACGGAATGCTGTCGGGTGTCTGTCGCCACCGGGGATGGCGTCGCGGTTGGCTAACGATTGAGAGTCGGCGAGGACTCAGCGGCTAGCGAACCAGCCGCCGCAACAGGGCCGACGCGGTCGCGATGCCCAACGCAGCCGCGATCACCAACACGACAATGTCCAGCGGATTGAACGGAGTGCCGATCAGCAACGCCCGCAGCGCATTCACTTCGTAGCTGAGTGGATTGATTGTGCTGAGTGTCCGCAGCCATGCGGGCATCACGTCGACTGGGTAGAGGGCGTTAGAGGCGAAGAACAATGGCATTGTGATGGCCTGGCCGATGCCCATCAGACGGTCACGGTTGCGCACCAGTCCGGCCAACGTCATTGACAAGCAAGCGAAAAAGGCCGCGCCCAGGACCACGATCACCATGGCGGCCAGGATCCGCAGCGGATTGAGTGTCAGGTGCACGCGCATCAGGAAAGCAAGTGCCAGTACGCCGATGACTTGGGCGACTGACCGTACGCCCGCGGCGAACGACTTGCCGGCGATCAGCGCTGAGGCCGGCGCCGGTGTGACCATCAGTTTGGCGAGGACGCCGGCGTCCCGGTCCCAAATAATCTGTATGCCATAGAAAATGGAGATGAACAGCGCCGATTGGGCGATGATCCCGGGCACCAGGAATGCCAGATAAGACACGGATCCGGTGTTGATCATGTGTAAATGGCTGAACGTCGTACCG
>JAFAQO010000519.1 GCA_019246375.1 Mycobacterium sp.
GTTTCCGGAAAGACGTTTGGAGTTCCGGGCAAGAAACGACCAATAGCCGCCGGTGAACGGGCAGGCGTCGTCGCCGACACGGCGGTTTGGGCGGTACCGGCAGCAGCCGCAGTAATCGCTCATGCGGTCGATGTAGGCGCCTCCGGCGGCGTAGGGCTTGGTCGCGATCAGTCCCCCGTCGGCGTGCTGCGACATCCCGATGACGTTGACGGTCATCACCCAGTCGTAGCCGTCGACAAAGCAGCGGTGGAACCAGTCGGCGACCGCCGCAGGCTGCCAACCACGCTGCAACGCATAGTTCGACAGCACCATCAGGCGCGGGATGTGGTGAACGAAGCCATGGTCACGCACATCCGCCAGCACGTTTCTCAGACAGCGCGCCTGCACGGCGTCGGGATTCAGGTCAGCGAACCATCGGGGTAGCGCAGCGGATGCTGCCAACGCGTTGCGACGCCGATACGCCCTCCCGAAGTGCCAGTAGGTGTGCCAGATGTAGTCGCGCCAGCCGATGAGTTGGCGAATGTAGCCTTCGACACTGCCAAGTGGGGCGTTTCCCCTGCGGTAAGCGTCTTGGGCCGCATACGCACATTCCAGCGGATCGAGCAAGCCTAAGTTCATCGGCGCAGACAGCAGACTATGCGCCATCCATGGGTCTGCGGCCAGCATGGCGTCCTGGCGGGGGCCGAAGTGCGGCAATCGTTCTCGCACGAACACGCCGAACGCGTGCTGTGCTTCGGCGGCGGTGGCGGCGAATTCGCGTGGCCCGTCGCGGCCGACGAACGACACGATGCCGTCACGTTCCCAGCGGTCCAAATCAGCGCGGACCTCTTGGTCGATCTCGTCCTCGTCGGGCCACCAGGGTGCCGGCACATCCAGCCGCGCGGCGTTTTTGGGCGGAGGTTCACGGTTTTCGGTGTCGAAGTTCCACCGCGATCCCATCGGTTGGTCGCCGTCCATGAGCAGGTTGAAACGGCGTCGCGCGTCGCGGTAGAAGTTTTCCAGCAGCAGGCCACGCTGATTCTTCGCCCAGCGCTCGAACGTCTCGCGCTCGGTGCAAAAGCCGCGCTCTGGCAACACTTCGATAGACGGTATCGAACGGACGAACCGGTCGGCCGCCCATGAGGTCGGTGCGCACACGCTGACTGGGCCCTTGACCTTGTCGAGGGCCTCGCGGTACGTGCCGGTCTGCAAAAACAGCGCCTGATCACCAAGCTCGGCCGCACGATGGCGCAACGCCGAGAGAACCAGGTGCGCCTTGCGGCGATGAAACCGGCGGCGCTCGAACACCGCCCGGGATTCGATCAACAGCATGGGCTGGCTGGGGTCGTCCAGGAAGTGCGGCCCGAGCTGATCGGCGAAACACCACCGCCGCGTACCAGAACTCATGGCCGGTCGGAGATACCTAGACGTCGGAATGCACAATCTGACGATCAGCCAGCACTGCTTGCGTTGCACCGCCCGCCGGTTCGGTCGCCTCTGCAGCCGCAGACGTGATATCGCGCGCGACACCGCTGAATAGCATGTCCCGGAACAGTGCAGATGCCATCCAAAATGCCTCGCCGCCAAGGCCATATGGCTGAAACACCGCACGTTGGCGGTATATGGACCCGCCGTTGCCTTGCGCGTGCACCGACAGTTCTAGCCATAGCCGACCGGGTAGCGGGATGTCGGATCGCAGCCGGACCAGGCGTGGCCGGTCGATGTGCTCAACACGCCACCAATCCAGAGCCTCACCAGAATGCAGGCGATGCGGATCTCGTCGCACCCGGCTGATTCGGGCGGCGCCGGCGACTTGGCCGATCCAACCGCGCAAAGCCCACGCGAACGGTGCGGCAGACCAGCCATGCTCGGCGCCGATCGACTCCACAACCTGCCAGAGTGTGTTGGGGTCAGCGGCCACCCGGCGCTCACGCACGTCCTCATGCAGCGACCCGCCGGCCCACTGCGGGTCGGTGGTCAGCGGTCGCGATGGTGCATCGTCGTTGTCGGGCCGAGACCAGCGGGTGCGCAGCTCACCGTCGCGCACGCGAGCCAGGGCGAGTTCGACGGCTTCTTCGTAGTGAGTCAGCCCGCCTGGCGGGTCCGGAATGTGTTCTGCGACATCGTGGTCGGCGCAAACCACATCGTTTTCCAGCGACTCCATCAGTGACACCGCCAGCGCGCGCGGGATCGGGGTGACCAGATTCACCCAGTGCGACGACAGCCATGGGGTCAGCACCGGCACCGGTACGGCGATACGGCGCTGCAGGCCGGCGACCGCAGCATATTTGCGGATCATTTGCGTATAGGTGAAGGTGTCGGGGCCGCCGATGTCGAAGGGCCGGTTCACGTCGGCCGGCAATGTCGCCGCATTGGTGAGGTAATACAGCACATCGCGCACCGCGATCGGCTGAACCTGGGTGCGCAGCCACCGCGGCGTGATCATCAGCGGCAGTCGTTCGGTTAAGTAGCGCAGCATCTCGAAGCTCGCTGACCCCGAGCCGATGATCGCGGCCGCGCGCAGCTCCACGGTCGGTACACCGGATTCCAGCAACAACCGCCCCACCTCGGCACGCGACGCCAAATGATCGGAAAGCTTTTGCCGTTCGGCGATGATGCCGCCGACATAGATGATGCGGGAGAGTCTGGCCTGCGCGGCGGCATCGGCAACGGTCGAAGCGGCCCTGGCGTCGAAATCGACAAAGTCCGGCCGCAACAGCGAGTGCACGAGGTAATAAAGAACTTCTTGCCCGTCGAGCGCTCGCCGCACCTCATCGCCGTCAGTGACGTCGCCTTGGACCACTTCGGCATGGTCGCGCCACGGCACGGCGTCGAGTTTGGCCGGCTGGCGGGCCATGACCCGCACCTTATGACCAGCTGACAGCAGTTCGGGAACCAAGCGAGTACCAAGGTATCCGGTGGCGCCGAAGACAACGCAGCGCATTGGGTCACTCCTCCATTAGCTGGGGTGCCGATTCGGCCGGTGCGGCACTGTGAGCCAGATGGCCGTGCGTGCGCCGCTGCTCTTTCAGCTCTGCCTCTAACACATGCCGCCGGCCACCGGTGAGCCTTTGCCGCACCAGGCTTTCCATATGTGTGAAACACGCGTAGTAGCCGTCGTCATAGTCCTCGACGACCTGAAAACTCCACCTGCCGGGCAGCACATTTCGACCGATCAATTCCTCGGTGATGTGTTTAGCCAACTGCGAGTGCCCGGCCTCATGTAGTTGCTGAACAGCCTCGTCGAGCAGCAGGTCGCCATGACCGGTCAGTTGGTGGAAGGAGTAAAGGTGCCCGCGGGCCTGCTCGATCGTCTCCAACGCCTCCGACACCTTGCCCGCCGCACGCACCGCGGCGTCATCGGCGCCGTCGCGACGGCGGTTTTCCTCGACGAGAGGTGAGCTGTCGTCTGCCTGCATCTTGTGTCGGTCCTCCATACGCTGCAGTGCGGCCACAGTCCGATGCACAAAGCATCTGTACTTCACTAGCTTAATAGTTAAGATTATGGTGTCAACTAGACGCAGCTTGCTTAGCCGCGCAGCAGCTGGAGACCCGTTGGGATGATTACTCGCCGACACGACCGAACCGCCGTGGACCGGACGGCGCTCGAATCGCTTCTGGCTGCCGACGTCTGCGCGATGACCACCGAAGCCGCCTGGATAACCCGGATCTTCGGCAGCGAGCACAAACTGGGTTCCCATGACCTGGTGGCTTTACTGCACATCATGGTCGCGGAAACCGCCGGGACACCCCTGACGCAGGCCGAGCTGCGGGATCGGATCGGATTATCGGCACCGGCGATCACCTACCTGGTCGACCGGATGATCGATGCAAGACACATTCGACGTGAAGCTGACCCAGCCGACCGCCGCAAAGCGATCCTGCGCTACGAGACGCGTGGCATGCAGGTGGCACGGGACTTTTTCGGTGCTTTGGGATTGCGCACCCGCGCAGCGATGACAGATCTGCCTGATTGTGATCTGGCGGCCGCCCATCGCGTCTTCGTCGCCTTCCGCGCCGCAATCGAAACATTCCGCGACGGCATCGGAGCTCGAGCAACCCGCGAGGAGCAGATGAAAGATCAGATGCCGACGGATGAAAGGAACACTATGGCCGACAAAGACTTCAGCAAGGGCGACAAGGTCAAATGGAAGAGCCACGGCAAGAACGTGAAAGGCACGGTGGAAGAAAAGATCACCGATGACACGCAGGCCGCGGGGCGCACGGTGCGCGCGTCCAAAGACAAGCCGCAATACCGGGTGAAGAGCAGCAAGACTGGCGCCGAGGCTGTGCACAAACCAGACGCATTGGGTCCCGACACGAAATGACACCGCGCGAA
>JAFAQO010000243.1 GCA_019246375.1 Mycobacterium sp.
AGCTGACCAAGCTGACCAAGGAGCAGGCCGAGTACATCGGCGTCGACGTCGACGGACCGTACAAGGCGGACCACTACCGCTACTGAGCAGGCCTGAGCGCCAGGGCGCGGATAAGCTCGCGCCGTGCTCATCGCCATCGAAGGTGTCGACGGCGCCGGCAAGCGAACACTGTCGGGGGGTTTAAGCGCAGCCTTGGCAGCCGCCGGAAAGTCGGTGGCCACCCTGGCCTTCCCACGCTATGGGCAGTCTGTTGCCGCCGATATCGCCGGGGAGGCGCTGCGCGGCCAGCACGGTGATCTCGCCTCCTCGGTGCACGCGATGGCAACGCTGTTCGCGCTGGACCGCGCGGGCGCCCGGGACGACATCGAACGGCTCAGTCGCGACCACGATGTGCTGATCCTCGATCGCTACGTGGCCTCCAACGCCGCCTACAGCGCGGCGCGCCTGCACGAAGATGCCGATGGCGCAGTCGTGGAGTGGGTGCGCCGACTGGAGTACGACCGGCTCCACATGCCGTTCGCGGATTGGCAGGTGCTGCTCGACATTCCGGTGGAGCTGGCCGCCGACCGGGCCCGGCACCGCGAACACCAGGACGCGGAGCGGACGCGAGATGCCTACGAGCGCGATGGCGGGCTGCAGCGCCGTACCGCCGCGGTGTACCGCGGGTTGGCTGAGGCGGGCTTCGGGGGCCGCTGGCAAATCGTAGGAGAGGACATCGACGCCGCCACCTTGACGGCCGCATTGGTCCGCTAACAGCCGACACGCAAAAATACGCGTGTGTTAGCCGAGTTTTGTCGCGCCGGGTGACACCATGGACACCATGAGGCAAAGGATTCTCGTCGTCGACGACGACGCTTCGCTGGCGGAGATGCTCACCATCGTGCTACGCGGTGAGGGCTTCGATACAGCGGTCATCGGTGACGGCAGCCAGGCGCTCACCGCGGTACGCGAGCTGCGTCCCGATCTGGTGCTGCTGGACTTGATGCTGCCCGGGATGAACGGCATCGACGTCTGCCGGGTGTTGCGCGCGGACTCCGGCGTGCCGATCGTGATGTTGACCGCCAAGACCGACACCGTCGACGTGGTGCTGGGCTTGGAGTCAGGCGCCGATGACTACGTCATGAAGCCGTTCAAGCCCAAGGAGCTGGTCGCCCGGGTGCGGGCCCGGCTACGGCGCAACGACGACGAGCCCGCCGAAATGCTGTCCATCGCCGATGTCGACATCGACGTGCCGGCCCATAAGGTCACCCGCAACGGGGAGCAGATCTCGCTGACTCCGCTGGAATTTGATTTGCTGGTCGCGTTGGCGCGCAAACCGCGTCAGGTGTTTACTCGTGATGTGCTGCTCGAACAGGTGTGGGGATACCGTCACCCAGCGGACACCCGCTTGGTGAATGTGCATGTCCAGCGTCTGCGGGCCAAGGTTGAGAAAGACCCGGAAAACCCGACCGTTGTCCTGACCGTTCGAGGAGTGGGTTACAAGGCCGGACCCCCGTAGCCGCTGGCGACGATGCAGAGCGGAGCGATGAGGAGGAGCTGCGCGTCGATCCTCGCCCGCGACGATGCAGATCGTCGCGATGAGGAGAAGCGGCGCCTGTGATGTGGGGCTCGAGGCGACGCATTCACCGCCGTTCTGCACCACTGATGCGCGGTGTGGGTGCGGTGAGTCGAGCCGTGGGCGTCGGCTGGCGCCGCTCGCTGCAGCTGCGAGTGGTCGTGCTGACCATCGGACTGTCGTTCGCGGTGATCGTGGTGCTTGGCTTCGTGCTGACCAGCCAGGTCGCCAACCGGGTGCTCGACGTCAAGGTCCGTGCCGCCACCGAGCAAATCGTGCGGGCGCGCAGCACCGTCAGTGGAATCGTCAGCGGTGAAGAGGCGCGTTCGCTGGACAGCAGCCTGCAACTGGCCCGCAATACGTTGACCTCGAAAACCGAGCCGGCATCCGGCGCCGGTTCGGCCGGCGCCTTCGACGCGGTGCTGGTGGTGCCGGGTGACGGGCCGCGGGCGGCAACCACGGCCGGACCCGTCAATCAGGTCCCGAGCGGGTTGCGTGATTTCGTCAAGGCCGGGCAGGTCAGCTACCAGTACGCAACCGTGCACACCGAGGGCTTCTCGGGGCCGGCGTTGATCATCGGCAGCCCGACGGCGTCTCGGGTGCCCAACCTCGAGCTGTACCTGATCTTCCCGTTAGCCAACGAAGCGAGCACGATCGCGCTGGTGCGCGGCACCATGGTCACCGGCGGCGTGGTCCTGCTGGTGCTCTTGGCCGGTATCGCGTGGCTGGTCTCGCGTCAAGTGGTGGTGCCGGTGCGGTCGGCCTCGCGGATAGCCGAACGGTTCGCCGAGGGACACCTGTCCGAACGGATGCCGGTGCACGGCGAAGACGACATGGCACGGCTGGCGGTGTCGTTCAACGACATGGCGGAGAGCCTGTCGCGGCAGATCACCCAACTCGAGGAGTTCGGCAACCTGCAGCGCCGATTCACCTCTGACGTCAGCCACGAACTGCGCACACCACTGACCACGGTGCGGATGGCCGCCGACCTGATCTACGACCACAGCGCGGACCTCGACCCGGCGCTGCGGCGCTCCACCGAGCTGATGGTCAGCGAGCTGGACCGGTTCGAGTCGTTGCTCAACGACCTGCTGGAGATTTCCCGGCACGACGCGGGTGTGGCCGAGTTGTCCGTCGAGGCGGTTGACCTGCGCGCCACTGTGAACAGCGCGCTGGGCAATGTCGGGCACCTGGCCGAGGAGGCCGGCATCGAGCTGCTCGTCGATATGCCTCCCGACGAAGTGATCGCTGAAGTCGATGCGCGCCGGGTGGAACGGATCTTGCGCAACTTGATCGCCAACGCCATCGATCACTCCGAGCGCAGGCCGGTGCGAATCCGGATGGCCGCCGACGAGGACACCGTCGCGGTGACCGTACGCGACTATGGAGTAGGGCTGCGGCCCGGCGAAGAGAAGTTGGTGTTCAGCCGGTTCTGGCGCTCCGACCCGTCGCGGGTGCGTCGGTCCGGCGGAACCGGTCTGGGTCTGGCGATCAGCGTCGAGGATGCTCGCCTGCACCAGGGTCGGCTCGAGGCGTGGGGTGAACCCGGCAAGGGCGCCTGCTTCCGCCTGACGCTTCCGCTGGTCCGCGGCCACAAGGTGACTACCAGCCCGTTGCCGATGAAACCATTTGCGGCCGATCGTCAAGAACGTCTGCCGCGTCAGCGGGAGCACGCCGAGAGGGGCGCGTGATGCGGCAGCTCGCTGCCCTGCTGTTCGGTCTGATGGTGTTGCTCGCGGGCTGCGCCGGGGTGCCCAGTACCTCGGCGCCGCTGGCCATCGGCACCGTCGACCGGCCCGCACCGGCGAATCTGCCCAAGCCCACCCCGGGTATGGACCCCGATGTGCTGTTGCGCGAATTCCTCAAGGCCACAGCGGATCCGGCCAATCGGCACCTGGCCGCTCGGCAGTTCCTCACCCAGTCGGCATCGGACGCCTGGGACGACGCCGGTAGCGCGCTGCTCATCGACAAGGTGGTGTTCGTCGAAACCCGGAGCGCCGACCGGGTTGCGGTCACGATGCGGGCGGACATCCTTGGCTCGCTGTCGGATATGGGAGTGTTCGAGACGGCCGAAGGCGTGCTGCCGGATCCCAGTCCGATCGAGTTGGTCAAGACGCCGGGTGGGTGGCGCATCAATCGCCTGCCGCGTGGCGTGTTCTTGGACTGGCAGCAGTTCCAGTCCACCTACAAGCGCAACGTGCTGTACTTCGCCGACCCGATGGGCAAGACGGTGGTTCCCGATCCGCGCTATGTTGCGGTATCCGATCATGATCAGCTGGCCACCGAACTGGTCTCGAAGCTGATCGCCGGGCCGCGGCCCGAAATGGCCAACGCGGTACGTAATCTGCTGGGTCCGCCGTTGCGGTTGCGCGGACCGGTAACCCGCGCCGATGGCGGCAAAAGCGGCGTTGGCCGCGGTTACGGCGGGGCGCGAATCGACCTGCAAAACCTGTCCACGACCGATCCGCACAGCAGGCAATTGCTTGCCGCACAGATCATTTGGACATTGGCCCGAGCGGACATCAAGGGACCGTACGTGATCAAGACGGATGGTGCCGCGCTGGACGACAGAATCGCCGACGGATGGACCACCTCCGATGTCGCCGCCACCGACCCGGGTGTGGCTGACGGCGCCGGAGCCGGGGTGCATGCCCTGGTCGGCGGGTCGTTGGCGGCGCTGAATGGCCAGCATTTCACCGTGGTGCCCGGCGCTTTCGGGCAGATGCCCGAGCAGTCCGCGGCGGCGCTGTCACGCAGCGGTCAGCGGGTGGCGTCGGTGGTGACGCAGCGGCCGGGCGCTCCGGATATGGCGGCATCGCTGTGGATCGGTGACCTTGGCGGCGCGGCCGTTCAGTCGGCGGACGGGCACAGCATTTCGCGGCCCAGCTGGTCCCTCGACGACGCGGTGTGGGTGGTGGTGGACGGCAACAACGTGCTGCGCGCCATTCAGGAGCCGGCGTCGGGGGAGCCCGCGCGTATTCCGGTGGATTCCGGCGCGGTGTCCGGCCGCTTCCCGGGTGCGATCACCGATCTGCAGTTATCCCGTGACGGGACAAGGGCTGCGATGGTTATCGAGGGTCAGGTGATTCTCGCCGGTGTCGAGCAGACGCAAGCCGGGCAGCTGGCGCTGACCCATCCGCGCCGGCTCGGGTTCGGCCTCGGTTCCTCGGTGGTGTCGTTGTCCTGGCGAACCGGCGATGACATCGCCGTGAGCCGGAATGACCCGCAACATCCGGTGTCGTATGTGAACCTCGACGGCGTGAACTCCGATGCGCCCAGCCGTGGTTTACAGGTTCCGGTGTCGACCATTGCGGCGAACCCGTCGACGGTGTACGTCGCTGACCCGCTTGGGGTGTCCCAGCTTTCCGGCTCTGCCGCCGAACACAGCTGGTCGGCGGTGGGGGCGTTCATGGTGCCTGGTGCGGTGCCGGTACTGCCCGGGTGAGTTGTGGGCACTGAGGGATAAATGTCACCATTACCCGCCACACTGCACCTGTGCTCGACCTCGTCCTGCCACTGGAGTGCGGCGGTTGTGGCGCGCCGTCGACTCGCTGGTGCACCGCCTGCGCCAACGAGCTAGCCGTAGGCCCGGACGCGCCGCACGTGGTGAACCCACGGATCGACCCGCTGGTGCCGGTATTCGCGCTTGGCCGCTACGCCGCCGCGCGCCGTCAAGCGATCATCGCGATGAAAGAGCACGGCCGCGCCGACCTGATCGCGCCATTGGCGCGGACTCTGGCCGTCGGCATCCACCGCCTGCTGACCTGGGGCATGGTGGACCTCCCGCTGACCATCGTGCCCGCGCCGACGCGCAGCTCGGCAGCGCGGCGGCGCGGCGGTGACCCCGTCACCCGAATGGCCATCGCAGCGGTGGAAGGCCATCCCGACATAGCCGTCGCCCAGGCATTGCGCATGAAGGCCCGCGTCCGCGACTCGGCGCGGCTCGGCAGCGCCGCCCGCGAGCGCAACCTGGCGGGCGCCGTGCGGCTGCGGCGCCAGCGTCCGACGATCTCTCACGAGGTGCTGATCGTCGACGACATTGTCACCACCGGGGCAACGGCGCGCGAGTCGGTACGAACACTGCAAACCGCGGGTGTCCGGATAGCCGCTGTGCTGACCATCGCCCACGCCTGAGAGCCGTTTGACCGGGCCCGCAATTAACGCGGCGTCAACGACGTGAAGAACTCGCAACAGGTGCGACAAAGGACTGGCACTTACCCGTGGACACGGGTTACCGTCGGGGTCAAGCATCCGTGAACACCTCACGGCGGCGGTCTCCCACAGATCGAGGCGCCACATCACCGACGGCGGTAGGAGGTGAGTTTTCGACACCTTGCACCGGCGGGCGTACTGCGTGAGAAACCCTTGAACCCGTCGGTGCGCGCAATGGAAAGCCGGCACGCCGAGCGCGTGCGATGCGACAGAAACGAGTTGTCAAGCATGTCGAGGCAAATTGTGGACTCCGGCCAGATGCTGGCCGACACCGACGAGCAGGCCGAACCGACAGCGCATGCTGAGGTCGTCGTCAAGGGCCGAAATGTCGAAATTCCCGACCACTACCGCATCTACGTCTCGGAAAAACTCGCCCGCCTGGAACGGTTCGACCGGACCATCTACCTGTTCGACGTCGAACTCAAACACGCGCCGAACCGACGCCAGCGCAAATCCTGTCAACGCGTGGAAATCACCGCCCGCGGCCGCGGACCGGTAATCCGCGGGGAAGCTCGCGCGGACAGCTTCTACGCCGCGTTCGAGTCCGCGGCCAACAAACTGGAGAGCGGACTG
>JAFAQO010000246.1 GCA_019246375.1 Mycobacterium sp.
ACGTGGGAACGAAGCGACGGGAGAAGTTCTCGCCGACGGTCTGAATCGGTGCCCGGTCGTGTTGGGCTTCTTCGACCCGGGTGATGATGCGCCCGATCGCGGTTTGGTTGCCGACGGCGCGGGCGCGCACCACTAGGCGTCCGCGCACCACCACCGAACCCGCGTGGACCGTTGACCCGACGATGATGCTGACCGGCAGGGTTTCACCGGTGATCGCGGACTGGTCGACCACCGCCTCGCCGTCGACCACGTCGCCGTCGACCGGGATCGCCACGTGGTCGTGGATTACCACCTCGTCGCCGATCTGCACGGTGTCGATCGGCACCTGGATCTCGTTACCGTCGGTAAGGCGGATCCAGGCGGTGTCCTGGGTGCCGCGCAGCAGGTCGGAGATGGCCCGTCGGGTCCGCCGCAGCGTCAGGTCTTGCAGGTACTCACCAATGTTGAGCAGCCAGAGCACAGTCAGCGCGACCACATTCTCGCGCAACACCAGGCTCGCCACTGTCGCGGCGGAGACCAACGCGTCGGTACCGGCACGACCGGAGCGCAGCGATCGCAACGCGCCGCGCAGGAACGGATAGCCGGTGAACACGGTGACGCCAGTGGCGGCCAGCCGCCCGGTCGGGCCGAGCAGCGGCGGGCGCGCGAAGACGTAGCGGCGCACGCCGAGTAGGGCCAGCGCCGCGCCGCCGATGACCATGCGCAGCACTTCGGCGTTGCGGATCTCCGATGAATGCGGCGCGCGCACAGGGATCAGTTCGGCGGCGACGTGGGCGGCGTCGCGGATCGCGCTCAGCACCGCCGAGCGGTCACAACGCTTGGGTGAATACCACACAACGACCGACCCGGTACGCGGATAGGCATGCACCACCCGCACACCGTTCTGCTGATCTACCGCCTCTTCCACCGCCACCGCACGGCGCGGATTGGACCGCACCCACGGGACCTGAACCCGCATCCGTCCGGCGGCGTCGGAAACGACGAGCAAATCAGTGTTCGTGCTGGTCGACATCGCTGATCGCCGGGGTGGGTGCCTCTTCGCCGATGCGTTCGCGGGCTTCGGCCATCACGTCGGCCAGCTTAAGGCGGGCAGACTCGGCCGCCTCTTCGGCCCGCCGCGTTCCGCGCAGGCTCCACTCCGCAGCCGTCACCGCCGTCTCGTGAACCGGAGCGTTGGCCACGGCTTTTCGCAGCAGTTCGTAGGCGGTCACCCCGGCCAGCCCGGTGACTACCGTCGTCGCCGCCTTGCCCAATAGCCCATGCACCAGCATCGCCCGCACCTTCCTGCCGTCGTCGGCTGTTGAAAGCTGACATTAACATAGAAATATTGCAATATCAATATATGTTTGCCGGCCGAACTGGTGGTGCCTAAAGGATGCGGGTGACCTTCTCGGTCTCGATCCGTCGCGGCATGGCCGCCGGGTCGGGATTGGCCACCTGCACCAACGACGCACCAATCGCCAAGATCGACAGCATGCCGTCCACCAACTCGCTCGCCCCGGTCCACGCAGTGGTGGACAGCACCCGGTCTGCCGACGTCAAATGCCTTGTCCTGGTGGAATTCTCACAGGTAGCCAACAACTCGTCGACCGATCGGCCGGCAAGCGCCGGGCCGGGATGGCGCTCGGAAACGATCTGGTCGCCGTGCACCCGCACCGCGGTCGCATAGTCGGTGACGCCGACCGGTAGATCCACTGCCGCGCGCCCGAACGGATCCAGCGACAACACCGCCACCTCGCCGCCCCCAGCCGCCGTGACATCAAAGGCTTCGCCCAGCCGTGCAGCGGTGCACAACGCGACGTCACTCTGCGTTCCGTCGAGCACGACCTCTGCGCCGATCCACCACACGCCGAACAGCACCGCCGCCGTCTGCCAGTGGGCAGGCAGCAACACCGCGACCCGGCTGGCCGGTCCGGCGCCCAACTCGTCGCGTAACAGGTTGCCGGTTTTGGCGGCCCAGTTGGCCAATGTCACCGCGGACAATTCGATGCGCTCGCCGGCCGCGTCGTCGTAGTAGGTGATGCGCGGACCGACGGGATCAGCGCGCAGCATCGGGCCGAGAACCGCGTCACTGAGATTGGTCACGCTAGTTGACGCACTCCGGCTTCTCGGAGGCGGCGGTGAGGATCGGCGACGGCCGGCGAGCGGACTTCTCGGTGGCGGCCGCGCCGGACGATTCGGCGCGCGACGAGCTGGCCGGCGTCGTGGAACCGCCGCCATCAAGGCCCGAGCCCGGGCCGGTGTAGTCGTTGGCCAGCACCACCCGAACCGATCCCGGCGGTACCGCCGCATTGGCGATCACCGGCAACCCGCC
>JAFAQO010000529.1 GCA_019246375.1 Mycobacterium sp.
AAGAACGTCTCCGGCCTGACGCCGATCGCGATCGGTTCGTCGGCGAACCTGCGCGTCGGACAGGACGTCGTCGCGGTCGGGTCGCCGCTCGGCCTCGAGGGCACCGTGACGACCGGCATCATCAGCGCGCTCAACCGTCCGGTCGCCGCCGGCGGGGATGCGCAGAACCAGAACACCGTGCTGGACGCCATTCAGACCGACGCCGCGATCAACCCGGGGAACTCCGGGGGCGCGCTGGTCAACATGAATGCGCAATTGGTCGGCGTCAACTCTGCTATCGCAACCCTCGGAAGCGATGCTGCACCCGATGCCCAGAGCGGCTCGATCGGTCTCGGTTTTGCGATTCCGGTCGATCAAGCCAAGCGGATCGCCGACGAGCTGATCAACACCGGTACTGCCACACATGCCTCACTGGGTGTGCAGGTGACCAACGACAAGGCCACCCCCGGCGCCAAGGTGGTGGAGGTGGTGCCCGACGGAGCGGCAGCGAGCGCAGGAGTGCCCAACGGCGTTGTCGTCACCAGGGTCGACGATCGCCCGATCAACAGCGCGGACGCGTTGGTTGCCGCCGTACGCTCCAAAGCGCCCGGCGAAAAAGTGAGTTTGACCTACGCGGATCCCGCTGGTGGCAGCAAGACGGTGCAGGTCACCCTGGGCAAGGCTCAACAATGACCAGAGACGCTGCGCCGCGGTCAGGCGCCAGATATACCGTTGCAGCCATGGAAAAGCCACCGGAGTTGGTTGGCCGAGCGCTTGTCGTGGTCGTCGACGACCGCACCGCGCACGGAGACGAGGACCACAGTGGGCCGTTGGTCACCGAGCTTCTCACCGAGGCCGGTTACGTTGTCGACGGTGTGGTGGCTGTCGCGGCCGACGAGGTGGAGATCCGGAATGCGCTGAACACCGCGGTCATCGGCGGAGTGGATCTGGTGGTGTCGGTCGGGGGAACCGGAGTCACACCGCGCGATGTCACTCCGGAAGCAACCCGAGACATTCTGGACCGCGAAATCCTCGGTATTTCCGAAGCCATCCGAGCGTCGGCCTTGTCCGCCGGCATCGTCGACGCCGGATTGTCGCGCGGTTTAGCCGGAATATCGGGCAGCACGTTGGTGGTCAACCTCGCAGGTTCCCGCTATGCGGTGCGGGATGGAATGGCCACGCTGAATCCACTGGCCGCCCAAATCATTGGCCAACTGTCGAGTTTGGAGATCTGACGACCGGGCCGGAATTCGAAAACGAGTCGGCGGACGCGCGCGACCCCGACAACGTCTACGCAGCCGACGAACATGAGCAATGGCTGCGGGAGAATCTGCCCCCACATCACAGATAAAGACGGCCGGCTTGAGAATTCGTACGGCGAGGAGTTGTCGCCGACATCACGGCGCGGACAATCTCGATGACTAATTGACCGGAAAGCGCGCGGTCGTGAGTCTGCCGACATACCGTTTTCCGGGGCGGTGTCGCATCGCCCAGCTGATTACTGATGCGGGAGGTGGCTCGGGTGTTGAAGGGGTTCAGGGATTTCTTGATGCGCGGTGACGTGATCACCGTAGCGGTAGGCCTGGTTGTGGCCTTGGCGTTCTCGAACCTGGTCAAGGCTTTCACCGACAGTGTGATCAATCCGCTCGTCGCGCGTGCGCAGCCCAACGCCAGTTTCGGATTGGGTTGGCAGCTCGGCAAGGCCGGAAACAAGGCAACATTCCTCGACATCGGATCGTTCATCTCGGCGATCATCTACTTCATCGTCTTCATGGCGGTCGTCTACTTCCTGATTGTGCTGCCTTACAAGCACATTCAAAAGCGGCGTGGGGTCACCGTGTTCGGCGGCGAGCCGAGGACCAAGGCATGTTCGGAGTGCCTTTCGGACATTCCGGACGGCGCGCGCAAGTGCAAATATTGTGCCAGCGACCAGCCGGCCTCCAGCAGCGACGCGGTCAGTGCAGGGTGAGGGTCACCGTCTGAACCAGGGCTGCGCCGGCCACCGCATTGGCCGCGGCGGCCGGCAGCGCCACCAGCACCACCCGGTCGTTGCTTGGCGCCTGGGACTTCTGCTTGGCCGAAACGAGAACCACGACTGCGTTGGTCGCCACGACATGGGGATGGGCTTCGGGATCGTTGTCCGACGCGGCTAGGACGTCGACGACATCGCCGGGACGAACCAGGTCGATCAAAGCGCCGTCGGATGGATGCAGCGGCACTATCCGCGCATCTGGTCCGGCCGTCGACTCGGCCAGCCGGCTTCCAAGGAGCCGCACATCGGTGAGCACTTCGCCACGCCGCGTCGGACCGGCCAAGGTCGAGCCGACCACCACACCGAGGTCAACTTGTGAACCGTCCGGAACGGTTGCCGCCAAACGCTTTTCGAGGCGGACGTCGTCAGTTGTCAACGCCACGCCGGGGCCGAGGTCGCGCGCCGCGACCACTACCTCAGCACTGTCACCGCCGGGGTTGGACCGCAACGCTGCAACGGCGGCCAGCACGACGAGCGCGGCCGCGGTGATGCGCCGGGCCAGCACGGTCCGCGTCCAGTCCGGCCGTAACGCTTGCGACAGGCGGCTCAGCAGCGTCGGGTTCAGCGATTCCCGCATAGGGCAACGCTAGGAGCGGCATAGCGCCGCCAGTGCCCGACGGGAAGCGGCTTGTGGATAACCGCTAGCTCGAGACGGCTGCAGCAGACTTGGCCGAACTCGACCCGTTCGGCGTCGAAGCCGCGGCCGATTTGTCGGAGGAACCCGCGGTGTCACCGGAACCCGACGACTCACCGGAAGACGACGACTCTTTCTTGGCGGAGCCGTTAGTCGAGCTCTTCGCCGACTCACGGCTGTCCGTGCGATAGAAACCGCTGCCCTTGAACACAACACCGACGGAGTTGAACAGTTTGCGCAGCCGGCCGGAGCAGTGCTGGCAGGTCGTCAATGCGTCATCGGTGAAGGCCTGCACCACGTCGAAGCGATCGCCGCACTCGGTGCACGCGTAGCTGTAAGTCGGCACACAAACCTCCGGGTATACGAGATCCTTTAGCACTCTATCGTGTCAAGTGCTAGAACCGCCACATGGCCGGCGTCATTCCCGGCGGTCACCGCCGTCGAGGGCGATCACTCCGCGTCCAGGTGTGAGCACATGCGTCATCCGCACATCGTGCGGCTCGGACGGCAGTTCGTCGACCAGTTCCTGGTCGCGCACCACCGCGACGAGCTGCGCTTTGGGGTTCCGGACCGGCAGCGAGCGATCGTAGAAACCGCGGCCGCGGACGAGTCGCACTCCGTGACGGTCGACCGCCAGCGCGGGCACCAGCACCAGATTGGCGTCGGCGAGGGCTGACGCCGGCAGCCACGGCTCGGCCGGTTCGAGCAGGCCGAACCGTGCCGCCACAAGGTGACCCGGCCGGTATTCACCCCACCGAAGCGGCAGCGGCGTGTCGTCGGCCGCGGTGCGTGCGACCGGCAGCAGGACCCGTCCAGCCCTGCACAGCAACACATCGAGCAAATCAATCGACCCGGGTTCGGCGCCCACCGGCACAAAGGCGCAGACGGTGCTGCCGCTGGTCACGACCACATTGGCGTGCTCGCTGAGCGCATGCGATTCGGCGGCGCGCACATCGTCGGCGACCGAACGCCGGGCCGCCAGCAGCTGCTGTCGCAATGCGGCCTTGCCCGCGGTCGCCATGCCGTCAACGATGACAGCAGTCGGTTCGGCACCGCCACACCCATCTATTGGCGCACTGCCGTTATGGTGTGAACGATGTCCCGCCCACATGCTTCGATCCCGCGGACGGCGGTTGTGCCCGCCGCCGGGCTCGGTACGCGCTTCCTGCCCACCACCAAAACGGTGCCCAAGGAGCTGTTGCCCGTCGTCGACACTCCCGGCATCGAGCTGGTCGCCGCCGAGGCGGCAGAGGCGGGCGCCGAGCGGCTGGTGATCGTCACCTCGGAAGGCAAGGACAGCGTCGTCGCGCATTTCGTCGAGGACCTGGTGCTGGAGGGCACGCTCGAGGCGCGTGGCAAGGAGGACATCCTGGCTAAGGTGCGCCGTGCCCCGCAGCTGCTCAAGGTCGAGTCCGTCGTGCAGCAGGAGCCGCTGGGGCTGGGCCACGCCATCAGCTGCGTGGAGTCGACGCTCTCGGCCGATGAGGACGCCATCTCGGTGCTGCTGCCCGACGACCTGGTACTGCCTGCCGGCGTGCTGGAGACGATGTCGAAGGTGCGCTCCGAGCTAGGCGGCACTGTGTTGTGTGCGATCGAGGTTGCTCCGGAGGAAATCGGCTCCTACGGAGTCTTCGACGTCGAGCCGGCACCCGACGCCGCTAATCCCGACGTGCTGAAGGTCAACGGCATGGTCGAGAAGCCGAAGGCGCAGGACGCTCCGTCGATGTATGCGGCGGCCGGGCGCTATG
>JAFAQO010000251.1 GCA_019246375.1 Mycobacterium sp.
TTCGGCGCACGATTTCGCGGACATGTCCGGCGCAACGAGATCGGACCGGTGTACTGGACGACGTGCCAGGTCACCGCGTGCGAACCTGGCCGCGAGTTTGGGTTTCAGGTCCTCCTCGGTGACCGGCCCGTCAACCATTGGCATTACCAGTTGACGCCGACCGACGGCGGCACCGACGTCACCGAGTCATTCCGGCTCACCTCGTCGCCGCTGACCACCCTCTATTACTGGCTATTCGGCGGCTTCCTGCGTAAGCGGCGCAATATCCGGGATATGACGAAGACGCTGCAACGCATCAAAGACGCGGCCGAGGCGGTCTGAAGCCGCGTCCGGCAGTAATGCGGGACAACGAAGCTCAGAGGAGAGCCGGTCGGTGTCTGAGGTAGCGAAATCGGTCTTCATCACTGGCGCTGCCAGCGGAATGGGGCGCGAGGGTGCAAAGCTCTTCCACGCCAAGGGCTGGCGAGTCGGTGCGGTCGACCGCAACGACGAAGGCCTGGCGTCGCTGAGCCAGGAGCTTGGCGGTCAACGGATATGGACTCGGACCGCTGACGTGACCGACAAGACAGCCCTTGATACCGCGCTGGCTGATTTTTGTGCCGACAACCCCGGCGGCGGGCTCGACATGATGTGGAACAACGCTGGCATTGGCGAATCCGGTTGGTTTGAGGATGTGCCGTACCAGGCTGCCCTGCGCGTTGTCGAGGTCAATTTCAAAGCGGTGCTGACCGGCGCCTACGGCGCACTTCCCTATCTCAAGAAGACTCCGGGCAGCCTGATGTTTTCGACTTCGTCGTCGTCAGGCACTTATGGCATGCCGTTCCTCGCGGTCTATTCGGCGACCAAACACGCGGTCAAAGGCCTGACCGAGGCGCTTAGCGCCGAATGGCAGCGCCACGGGGTGCGGGTCGCCGATGTGCTTCCCGGCCTGATCGATACCCCGATCCTGACCGGGACACCCTCCCACTTCGCAGCTGGCACCAGGACAAGATCGGCCGAGGAAATCCGGGCAACCGCGCCCAAGAAGGGCATGTTTCGTCTGATGCCGGCCGCCAGTGTGGCTGAGGCTGCATGGCAGGCCTACCACCACCCGACCCGATTGCATTGGTATGTCCCGAAAAGCATTCGCTGGATTGACCGCATCAAGGGTCTGAGCCCTGAGCTGGTGCGCGGTCGCATCGTCAAGTCGCTTCGGCCGATGATGCCAAAGCAGCAATAGCGATTCGAACTCAAAGCGCACCGCCGTTTGGTAGAACCAGTTCCCATTCTTCAGGCAGCTGTGATGACCGTTGGTTGCGGTGGCCGGAGCGGCTTTCATCGTCGTGGCCGGTCTCGCCGAATGTTCATAGATACAGACAGTTCCGCAAGATTCCGCGCGGGTGTCGATCGGCGGCGCAACCTAAACGACGTCTGTCCCGAGATCGACTCAATTCCAATCATTTAGGGCTATCAACATCTCCAACGATGCGGCCAGTGTTGAAGCGGTTGTCTTGCTGACTGGCGACAGGCTTATCGCCAAATGGGTGAAGATCCGCGACTTCAAGGATTTTTGGCAAGGCGGGGTGGGCGACGCCCCCACAAAGTCACCACAACATACTTCAAGATCACAGCGAAGTGCTGAAGCACTCCCAACCGGCCCGCCCGATAGGCTTGGCTGACGACGACACCGCGACTCAGCCGATCCCCGGAGGCCGCATTGAGGCAGAGATTGCACTGGCTGGCACTGCACGGGTTCGTCCGCGGCGTCGCCTCGATCGGCGCGCGGCGGGGTGACCCGCAAGCGCGGTTGATCGCTGATCCGGCGGTCAAAGCCGATCCGGTGCCCTTCTACGAGGAATTGCGGGCGCGCGGACCTTTGGCGCGCGGCCGTCTCGCCTACCTCACCACCGACCACGGGGTCGCCCACGAGGTGCTGCGGTCGGACGATTTCCGGGTGATTTCGCTCGGATCGAATTTGCCGGCGCTGATGCGCTGGCTGGAGCGCCGCGCCTGTGACAACCTGCTTCATCCGCTGCGGCCACCGTCCTTGTTGGCCGTCGAGCCGCCGGAGCACACCCGCTACCGCAAGACAGTGTCGTCGGTGTTCACGCCCAGGGCGGTAGCCGCATTGCGGGAGCGGGTCGAGCAGACTGCGAGGGTCCTGCTGGATCAGCTGGCCGAACAGCCAGGTGTCGTCGACATCGTCGGCCGGTACTGCGCGCAGCTTCCCGTCGCGATCATCAGCGACATCTTGGGGGTGCCCGACGGCGACCGCGGGCCCATTCTGGAGTTCGGTGAGCTCGCGGCGCCCAGTTTGGATATCGGGTTGTCGTGGCCGCAGTACCAGCGCGTGCAGCGTGGGATCGCTGGATTCAACTTCTGGCTCGCTGAGCATCTTCGCCAGTTGCGACGGGCGCCCGGTGACGACCTGATGAGTCAGTTGATCCAGTTGGCCGAAAGCGGAACCGATACACATTTGGATGAGGTCGAATTGCAAGGAATCGCCGGGCTGGTGTTGGCCGCCGGTTTCGAAACCACGGTCAACCTGCTGGGCAACGGGATACGCCTGTTGCTGGACACGCCCGAGCAGCTGCAACGGTTGCGTGACCGCCCGCAGCTGTGGCCGAATGCGGTCGAGGAAATTCTGCGGTTGGAATCGCCGGTGCAGTTGACCGCGCGGGTGGCCCGCAACGACACCGTGGTCGCCGGTAGACCCATCAAGCGTGGCGAGATGGTGGTGGTGTATCTGGCCGCTGCCAATCGGGATCCTGCGGTGTTCGCCGATCCACACCGCTTCGACGTCGAACGCGACAACGCCAACAGGCATCTCGCCTTCTCCGGTGGTCGACACTTCTGCTTAGGAGCGGCGCTTGCCCGCGCGGAAGGCGAAGTGGGGCTGAGGACATTCTTTGACCGCTTTCCCGATGTGCGGTCCGCTGGTGTCGGCTGTAGGCGCGATACCCGTGTGCTGCGCGGCTGGTCGACATTGCCGGTGGCGCTCGGGCCGGCGCGGTCGCTGGTCATCCGATGATCCTTGAGCTGCCGGGCTTTGCAGCCAGGCATGCTGGCGAGTAGGCGCGCCGATAGCTGGCCGCCGGCAATGGATGGCGGCCGATGGTGTGCGTGCTTTCAGTCACCACTGTCGCGGTGGGTATCCGCCCTGACCCGGCTGGCCATATTGGCCCGGCTGGCCATATTGGCCCGGCTGCGGCTGGCCGTACGGGGGCTGGTTTCCGCCGCCGTACTGCCCGGCGCCGTACTGGCCACCGCCGCCGTACTGGCCCCCGCCGTACTGACCGGTGCCGTACTGGCCGCCGCCGTACTGGCCGGCGCCGAATTTACCGGGACGGCCGCCGCTCGATAGGGGCGGTAGTCCCAAGAACCCTCGAATCTGAGGAACGAACATCAGACAGCCGGCAATGGTAATGAAGAGGCCGGCAATGAGATCGTAGGTAATTCGGCCGGTGGCACCATACTGAGCCTCGGAAATGATCGCGAATAACAGCATGGCGAAGCCGCCCCCGAGAATCAGGTATTGACCGGCGTGCTTCTTGAGGAAGAGCAACACCGCGCCGGTGACGGCCGCGAGACTGCCGACGATCAAAATGATGAGGTAAGACGTCAGGATCGCCGGCACATGTGGCGCATTGTTTTTACAGATATCGGAGATCTCGCCGCCGAACCGGCCACAGATGGCTGAGGCACGACTGACTGCGGCGCTGACATCGATCCACAGCGTGATGGTGAGGATCGCTCCGACCAGGCCAAGCAACCCGATCGCGCCCAGGACGGCCCAGCCGAAGATTTGCTGCGTATTGGGTCCGGTGCCGGGCTGGCCGTAGTAGCCTCCGTGGCCGTACCGGGACTGACCATAGCCGGATGGCTGACCGTAGCCGGATTGCTGACCATATCCCGGTTGCTGGCCGTAGCCGGATGGCTGACCGTAGCCGGGCTGCGGTCCATAATCGGCCTGGCCATAACCAGCCTGGCGACCGTATTCGGGCTGCGCGGCCGGGCGGTCGAACTGAGGCGAGCCTCCGTAGCCGCTGTACGGCGGTTGCTGCCCATATCCGGGGCCAGCTTGCTGCCAATGGTCGCGTGACGACTGGCCGTATTGGGGTGGCACGCCGGGTGCGGGGGGTTGCACGCCGCTAGCATACTGGCCGTGATTTTGGCCCGACCGCAGCGCTTGCGTCGCCTCGGATGCAGAATCGCCGGTTTCGCCGGTCCGAACTGCCTCGGTCCGGCCGGAGTCGGCCGCGGAGAAGCCACTGTCCTGCGGAGGCGGATTTTCGCCCTCACCGGGCCGGTCCTGGGGTGGCTGCTCAGAGGTCATCAGGTTTACACCTTCCCTATCGGGGCGCACGTGCCGGCATACGGTGGTTGGCCGGCTTGGACGCTTGAATCTGAGCCTAGTAGCCACACCGGTGCGCGGATCTGCCCGGCGGTCGTTTGACACGTGTCGAGCGCTACGTTTTATTTGTGTTTGTGCCGTACGACACCATTATCCGCAATGGGCGCTGGTTCGACGGGACCGGTGGCCCATCCGGGGTCCGGAACATTGGTATCCGGGACGGCCGCGTCAGCGCGGTGACGCCGGGGGGTCTTGATGAGGCGGGCTGCCACCAAGTGATCGACGCGTCCGGTAAATGGGTGCTGCCCGGGTTACTCGACATCCACACCCACTACGACGTCGAGGTGCTGGGCGGGCCCGGGCTGCCGGAATCGCTGCGGCATGGGGTGACCACGGTGATGCTCGGATCCTGCTCGCTGTCAACCGTTTACGTCGGCGGGGTGGACGCCGGTGACCTTTTCGGCAGGGTGGAGGCCATTCCACGCGACCATGTCATCGCTGCGGTGGACAAGCACAAGACGTGGAGTAGCTGCGCGGAGTACGTCGCCGCATTGGAGGCGTTGCCGC
>JAFAQO010000096.1 GCA_019246375.1 Mycobacterium sp.
GTTCGCCGCCGCCGGAATCTCTTTGCTTGCCCCGCGTTCCCGGCCTTGCGTGGCAACCGCACTGACGTTGTACTCGGAAATCCTGGACCGCATCGAAGAAAGCGACTTTGCGGTCTTCACCCAACGCGCGACCGTCAGCACCGCGCGACGACTCCAGGTCGCGGGTGCCGGGCTGATTCGTTCCTGGCGAGCGCGCGCGACAGCAGGTTCGAAGCGCACAAAGTCCGGTGCGGCGTAATGGATCGGTGGCAGTATCTGCTTGTCCTCGCCGCCTGCCTAGCGATCACCGCGCCGCTGGAGGCGTTCGGGGGTGGCGTCTACCGCCGACCGTGGCGAGTCGCGCGCGCTGTGTTAGGAGTAGCGGCAGTGTTTCTGCTGTGGGATGAGCTGGCCGTTGGCGCACATGTCTGGACGTATAATCCCGCGTACATCGTTGGCCACTACGTTCCGGTTCGGGTGCCGATCGAGGAGGTTCTGTTTTTTGTCGTCGTTCCGCTGTGCGCGCTGCTGACCTATAACGCGGTCAGCGCCATTCTCGACCGAATCGACCGCCGATGAGCGGGCTGGGTTACACCGCGCCGGCTGTGCTGGCGGTGCTGGCCGTTTGCACAGTGGAGGTGGTCGTGCTGCACACCGGCTTATTCCGGCGGCCTGCCTACTGGTTGTCGATGATCATCGTGTTCGGATTTCAAGCCCTGGTCGACGGGTGGCTGACGAAACTGAGCGCCCCCATCGTCGTTTACGACGGTCGACAGATCACCGGCTTACGGTTTCCGTTCAATATCCCGGTCGAAGACTTCCTGTTCGGTTTCGCCCTTGTCACCGCCGTACTGCTGCTCTGGGAGCGTCAACGTGAGCGTCAGTAACGGCCGCCTGCCCCGCGGCGATGTGCCGGCCGCATTTGACGTCGGAGCCGCCGCGTACGATCGCCTCGTCGGCGGCAATCCCGAATACCATGCGCATCTTAGGCTTTCGGCCCGCCGCATGCGGCTGCCGGGCCACGGCCAGGGCCTGCGGTTACTCGACGCCGGTTGTGGCACCGGGGCGTCGACGGCCGCGCTGCTCGCAGTCGCTCCCGATGCCGACATCATCGCCGTCGACGCGTCGCGTGGAATGCTCGACGCCGCACTGACAAAACCCTGGCCGCCGTCGGTGCGGTTCGTGCACGCACCCATCGAAGAGCTCGCTGAGCACGGCATCGACGGACCGTTCGATGCAATACTGGCCGCCTATCTGGTTCGCAATCTGGCCGACCCCGACGGTCAATTGCGGGCTTTCCGGACGCTGCTGCGACCGGGCGGCACGCTGGCGGTGCACGAGTACTCGGTGCGTGATTCGCGCGCTGCCACCTGGGTATGGCACGCGGTGTGCTGGAGCATCATCATCCCTTCCGGCTGGTGGCATACCCGCGACACGACCCTGTACCGGTATCTGTGGCGCAGCGTCGTCGCCTTCGACGGCGCACGGCGATTCCGCCGCCGGCTCCGCGACGCCGGGTTCACTGCGGTGCACAGCGAAACCGTGCCCGGCTGGGAAATGAACATCGTCCATACCTTCCTCGGGGATGCGCCACGATGACCGATCGGCGCCGCCAGACGCACCCGGCGCTCCCCGGGCTGCCGAACGCCGACCTGCTGTCATCCCGACCCCGCGCGGTCGTCGTCGGTGGCGGCATCGCGGGCTTGACTGCCGCGACCGGGCTCGCCGAACGCGGCATCGCCGTGGACGTCATCGAACGCGAGCGCTATCTCGGCGGCCGGGTCGGCGGCTGGACCGAACTGGACGGCAGCACGGAAGTGCCGATGAACCGCGGATTCCACGCGTTCTTCCGCCAGTACTACAACTTGCGCGCGCTGTTACGCCGCGTCGACGCGCAGCTCGCCATGCTTACGCCAGTCGACGACTACCCGCTCATTGATGGCGCCGGCCGGCGCGACAGCTTCCGCGGCCTGCCCCGCACGCCGCCGTGGAACGCGCTGCTGTTCGCGCTGCGCAGTCCCACCTTCCGGGTTCGCGACCTGGCGCAGATCAATGCCCGGGCCGCCGCGCCGCTGGCCGCGGTGTCGGTACCGCAAATCTACAAACGGCTCGACCACATCGATGCCGAAACATTCTTGAAAGCCATTAATTTCCCGGACGCAGCACGACATCTCGCCTTCGAGGTGTTCTCGCGGAGCTTCTTCGCCGACCCGGCGCAACTCTCGGCCGCCGAGCTGGCGGCGATGTTCCATATCTACTTCCTGGGCTCCAGCGAGGGCCTTATCTTCGACGTCCCGAACGCGAACTACGACGCCGCCCTGTGGCAGCCGCTACAGCGCTATCTGACCGACCGCGGTGTGCAATTTCGGCTGGGCACCACTGTGACCCAGATTGACGCGCGCTCGGAGAAAGTGTTTCGTGTGCAGGCTGATTCCGGTGAGCGCCTCGACGCCGATGCGGTGGTGCTCGCCACCGATGTCGCCCGTCTTCAGCGGATCGTCGCGGCGTCACCCGAACTGGGCGACGATCTGTGGCGGGCACGGATCCGGCGGCTGCGCACCGCTCCGCCGTTCGCGGTGCACCGGCTGTGGCTGGACCGGCCCGTCGCCGCTGACCGGCCGGCATTTCTGGGTACCTCCGGCCACGAACCGCTCGACAACATCAGCGTGCTGGAACGCTATGAGCGCGAAGCGGTCCAATGGGCATCGCGCCATCGCGGGTCGGTTGTTGAATTGCATTCGTACGCAGTAGAATCCACGCTTCCCGACAAAGCCATGCTGCGGCGGCTGCACGAGCTCTATCCCGAAACGGCGAGCGCACATGTGGTCCGCGAGCGGGTGCTTTGTCGCAGGGACTGCCCGTTGTTGGCGCCCGGAACCCATGCTCACCGACCCGGTGTAACCACCCCACAGCCCGGTCTGGTGCTTGCCGGCGACGGCATCCGCATCGACTTGCCGGTGGCGCTGATGGAACGCGCAGCCACTACCGGCTGGTCAGCGGCCAACCAGCTACTGACGCAATGGGGGCTTGCCGGCCACCCGTTGTGCACCGTCCCCACCCGAGGCCGGTCCACGGTGCTGCGATGGCTCGCCGACCGAGACAGGCGTCTTCGGCGATGAACATCCGCGACCGCATGCGGCAACGATGGCCTAAAAGCTCGCCGCTGCAAACGATCCCGTTGATCACATGGGCTGGACAACGTCCGACGTACCGCGATGCCCAGCCGGCCATTATCGATGCCGCTTTGGCCCGATCTCAGCGCAGACCCACCGGCAATTGGTACGTGCTCGGCGCCAGCCGCGAGGTGCGCGCCGAGCGCCCGTTCGGCGCGCGGGTCGCCGGCATCGAAGTCGTCGCCTGGCGCGACCAAGACAACCAATTGCGAGCCGGCCCAAGAAGTTGCCCGCACCTGGGAGCAGACCTTGCTACCGGCATTGTGCACTGCGGCGTCTTGACCTGCCGCTGGCACGGATTGGCCCTTGACGGCGACAAGCAGGAATTCGGCTGGAAGCCTTTTCCCAGCCACGATGACGGCGTGCTGGCATGGGTGCGTCTCGACGACGCGGGCGGCGAGGCGCCGCTACCGCGGCCGGTGCTTTCGGCCAGGCCAACCGGCGAGACGTTGCATGCCGTCACCCGCCTTGTCGGCGTCTGCGAACCTTCCGACATCATTGCCAACCGGCTCGATCCCTGGCACGGCGCTTGGTACCACCCTTACTCGTTCGCGCGACTGGAGGTGCTGACCACGCCGACTGAAGAGGCCGACCGTTTTCTAGTTGCGGTGACCTTCCGGATGGGCCGCTTGGGCGTACCCGTTGTGGCGGAATTCACCAGCCCGGAGGCGCGCTCGATCGTCATGCGTATCGTCGACGGCGAGGGAACGGGCAGCGTCGTCGAAACACACGCCACACCAACAGGTTCGGGTCTTGACGGGCGGCCCCGCACGGAGGTGATCGAAGCTGTCATCGCGACGTCCGATCGCTCCGGATTCAAGCGGGCCCTGCGCGCGGGCCCACTGATTTCACCGCTGATGCGCTACGCCGCCACCCGGTTGTGGCGCGACGATATGGCCTACGCCGAACGCCGTTACCAGCTGCGGGCCCGTGCCACCTAGCCCGGGCAACATGGGGCGGCGACCCGAGCCCGGGCCCCCTGTGCAGAAGGTGTATTTCGCCGCCGTCGCTGCAACCGTCGGCGTGCACTTCGCTTACCTGATTTATCTGCCCAGCGGCGGATTCTTGGCGCTGCGCTGGCCGCGCAGCATGTTGCTGCATGTTCCGACCGTTATGTGGGGCATCGGCGTTGTGTGGTTCGGCTTACCGTGTCCGCTCACCGAGCTGGAACGGTGGGCGCGCGCCCGCGCGGGCATGGCTCCGTTGCCGACCACGGGGTTCATCGAGCGCTACATTGCAGGCGTTTGCTATCCATCCGATGCGACCGGCATCGCGCAGAAGCTGGCCTTCTTCGCGGCTGCCCTGTCGTGGGTCGGGTTTGGCTCGAAATACAGATGCCCGACGCAGAAAAACTAATCGGCGTTTCTGCCCTCGCGGCTGCGGTCATAAGCACTTCCCCGCAGACCAGCAAGCCACCCCGGGTAGAGCTGCACGCCGGGTGCGGTGTGCAGGACAGGATCAAACGACACATCCTCGCGCTGCGATGGAACGATGATCTTGGTCAGCCTGACTCGCCCCAATTGACGGAAGCTCGATCTACCGCGGGCCTGGTCCAGGGCGAACTCGATTCCACCGTTGTCGAGCTGGTTTCGCACG
>JAFAQO010000102.1 GCA_019246375.1 Mycobacterium sp.
AGGCGATCAGCCTCGATGCGCTTGCCCGCATGTCTCTGCGGGTGCGGTCCGCCGGCGGAACGCTGCGCGGCATCGACGACCACGATTGGGACGACCTTCCGGATCTGGAATCCGGGTTTATCGACGCGGCGTGGCGGCATGAGGTCACGCGCATCACGCCCGGCGACGATGCAGAGCGCGTAGCGCGATGAGGAGAAGCCGGGCAATTGAACTCAGCCCGGCGACGATGCAGAGCGCGTAGCGCGATGAGGAGAAGCCGGGCAATTGAACTCAGACGAATTAGTGCTCTCAGGCCAGCTGGTCGCCAATCTCCTTGGCCGCTTTGATAAGTGATGCTGCAGCTGAAGAATACTGCGACTTGCTCAGCCGGTGTTGCGGTGCTGCCGCGTTCAGCGCCAGCCGAAGCCCTGGCGCCTGGGTCGGTATCGGTACTGCAACCGACGCCACGCCTTCCTCGCTTTCCTCGCGATTTACCGCATATCCTTGTTCGCGCACCTTGGCCAACTCAGCTTCCAGCGCGGTGCGGCTGCCGATCGAGCGCGGCGTCACTCGTTCCAGTTCTTCGTCCGGCAGGAGCTGATGTAATTCCCATTGCGATAACTGGGCCAGCATGGCCTTGCCGGTCGACGTGCAGTGCGCCGGCATCGCGCGCCCCAGCCGTGAGGCCACCCGTACCGCGGTCGGCCCCTCGACGGCGGCGATGAAGCGGACGGCGGCGCCGTCGAGCATGCCGACGTGAACCGTTTCCCGCAGGCGGTCACTCAGACTGCGCATGACCGGCGTGGCCGTCCCGGCAATATCGAGGCGGCCGAAAATCGCGAACGCCACGCCAGTCAGCGCCGGACCAGGCCGGTAGGCCTTTGACACCGGGTCTTGTCGCACGAACCCGCGGTAGGCCAACATTGCCAGCAGCCGGTGCGCGGTCGAGGAAGCCACACCCAGATACCGCGTCGCCTCGCTTAACCGGATCTCGGGCTGCTCCCCCAGCAGCAGCAACAGCTTCAACGCCTTGTCGACCGACTCGATCGGATATAGCGGTGCAGCTGAATCGGCGGCCGGCACCGACGCGGTCCGCTGCCCTTTCTGCTGCATGAAACAGACGGTACCTGCGATAGCGTGCAAGCAGAATGTGCTCGCAGAGCACCGTTACAGTGGGTAGCCGGACCTACCAATTCGGCCGCACAGTCCTAGGAAGTAGCCGTGACCACTGACCGAATCGGCTTAATCCCAGAACAACGCTTCGCCCTTGCGGAAGCGACGGGCTAAGTGTCACCCACCGTGTACCGCCGGTACGTCGCGATCGGCGACAGCCAGACCGAAGGAGTGGGAGACGGTGATGACGACACCGGACTCATCGGGTTCGCCGACCGGCTGGCTGTCATCATCGACTCGCTGTATCCGGGACTGCAATACGCCAATCTGGCCGTCCGCGGCAAGCGAATCAGCGACGTCCTCGACGAGCAACTGCCCCGAGCGTTGGAAATGCAACCGGATCTGATCACCGTCTGCGCCGGAATGAACGATGTCACCCGGCCTGGATGGTTGTTCAATCAAGCCCTGGCCGATCTCGACCAGCTGCATTCCCGGCTGGCCGAGTCAGAGGCGACCGTCGTGACGACAACGTTTCCCAACATAGCCAAGCTGGTGCCGGTCGGCCGGCTACTCGCACCGCGGGTGACGCGCATCAACGACGCAATCCGCTCCGCCGCAGAACGCCACGGATTCGGGCTCGTCGACCTGTACACGACAGCGGCCATGCAAGATTTGGACACCTGGAGCGCCGACCGCATTCATGCGTCCACCAAAGGACACATCCTGTTCGCGGACGCAGCGGCCGAAGCTCTGAATTTGCCCGTCGACAAGCATGACTGGGCGCGATCGAGTGGCATCGCGTTGCAACCCTCGCTTGCAGCGCGCACCTACGCGCAAGTTCGCTGGACGCAGAAGATACTCATCCCATGGATCTGGCACCGTCTTCGCGGGCGGCCGATGGGAGACGGCCGAACAGCCAAACGCCCGCAGCTCGAAGGTGTCTCTGCCCTAGACGGTTCGTCGCGCGAAGCTTGATGGTGTCACGGCGGGCGTCTTCAGACCGGCTCGGGCATGCTTAACCCATGACAGTGGTGTCTGTGCTGCAGGCAATTCCGCCCGCTGTGGTGTATCTCGTGGTGGGAGCAGTGGTCGGAGTCGAGAGCCTGGGCGTCCCGCTTCCCGGCGAGGTTGTGCTTGTCACGGCGGCACTGATGTCATCACGCCACGAGCTGGCGGTCAACCCGGTCGGTGTCGGCGCCGCCGCGGTGCTCGGAGCCGTGATCGGCGACTCGATCGGTTACACGATCGGTCGACGGCTCGGCATGCCGCTCTTCGACCGGCTCGGCCGGCGCTTCCCGCGGCACTTCGGCCCGGCGCACGTTGCGCTGGCCGAGCGGATTTTCACTCGTTGGGGAAGTCATGCCGTGTTCTTCGGCCGCTTCATCGCGCTGCTGCGGATCTTCGCCGGACCCCTCGCCGGGGCATTGAAAATGCGCTATCCGCGGTTTCTCGCCGCCAACGTGTCCGGTGCGGTTTGCTGGGCGGGCGGCACGACGGCGTTGGTGTTCTACGCCGGGCTCGCGGCCGAGCGCTGGCTGGAGCGGTCATCGTGGCTCGCTCTCGTCGTCGCCATCGTGGGCGGGATCACCGCCGCGGTCTTGCTGCGCAAACGCACTGCCCGTGCGATCGCCGAGCTCGAGGCCGAGCGAGACCGCGAATCCGGCAGAGCCACTGCCTGAATTTGCCAGCGGCCGCCGCGACAACACGGCTGGTCAGAGGGCCTTAAGATACTCTCAGGCCCGAACCATAGACATACCGACCTGTCTCGTTATAAAACTGAGATCGGCAAACTGTCGGTCTGTCTTCAGACATCGAGGACGGGCATTCGCCCTTCTTCAGACACGTAGGACGGGCATCCATCGCGGCGCTCCGGCGCTTGCCGATTAGGAGTGCACCATGAACCTCGCCACTGCAGATTTTTTCCTGAGCAGTCCGAACCATTTGACGTTGAGTACCCGCCTGCTCTCGGAGTTGGGCAATTCACACAGCAAACTCAGGGCCACGACCCAGCGCAGCGGCTCGGCGGTAGTGGTCTACGCGGGTGGTGAAATCGATGCCTGCAACGAATCCACTTGGCGACGTCTGTTAGCCGAGGCGGCCGCGGCGGTCACCCCGCCCGGGACTCTCGTGATCGACACCAGCGGACTCGGCTTCATGGGTTGCTGCGCGTTCTCCGTGTTGGCAGATCAGGTGGAGGCGTGCGGGCGTCGCGGTATCGAGCTGTGCCTGGTGAGCTGCCAGGCGGTAGTCCCGCGGATCATCGAGGCGTGCGGCCTGCACGAGCTGCTGACCGTTCACTCAACTGTGGACTCCGCGCTCGCCACTGAGATCGGCGCTGACACACCGGTCCTTTAGCCGCGGATGCTTTGGGCCAAGAGCTCTTTGCCTGGCCCAGCAAG
>JAFAQO010000110.1 GCA_019246375.1 Mycobacterium sp.
GTCATGCAGCGAACGACCCCGGATATAGGTGAGCGGCAGCACTTCCAGCATGCCTCGAGACAGCACCTCCTCGAGCACCGCCGGACTGGCCAGCCCCTCGAGCGTGTCGAAGACCGCCTGCGCCCACGGGCCCATCTTTTCGCTCTCGTTGCCCGGCAGATAGCCCAGTTCTTGGCCACCGACGGCATACAGCGGCCGAAACACCACCACCTTGCGGTGAGTCCGGCGCTCCAGCACGGCCTCGAGACCCGCGCATAACGCCAGCGCCGACTTGCCGGTGCCGGCTTTGCCGCCCAGTGAAACGATCCCCACCGACTCGTCGAGCAGCAGATCGAGCGCCACCCGCTGCTCGGCGGAACGGCCCCGCAGCCCGAATACCTCACGGTCACCGCGCACAAGCTGCACACGTTTGTGGGCATTGACCCTGCCCAGTGCGTGCGAGCTACCGCCGAGCAGCCGAATCCCGGTGTGGCAGGGCAGATCTCGGGCCGCGGCTAAGTCAATCGCGCCGTCGGCGAACAGCGCGTCGATATCGTCGGAGGCAGTCTCGATTTCGGCCATCCCGGTCCATCCGGAGACGACGACGTCTTGGGCGTGGTACTCGTCGGCCGCCAGGCCCACCGCACCGGCTTTCACCCGCAACGGAATGTCCTTGCTCACCAACGTGACCCGTTTTCCCTCCGCGGCCAGGTTGGCGGCACAGCTCAAAATCCGCGAGTCGTTGCTGTCGGTGCGAAAACCTGCGGGCAACACCGCCGGGTCACTGTGATTGAGCTCGACATGCAGCGTACCACCCTGTCCCCCAACGGGGATGGGTTGATCCAGCCGTCCGTGTTCCAGCCGAAGATCGTCGAACAAGCGCAGCGCTTGACGGGCGAACCAGCCCAGCTCATGGTGGTAGCGTTTGGCCTCCAGTTCGCTGATGACGACCAGCGGAACCACCACTTCATGTTCGGCGAATCGGGTGCACGCCCACGGGTCGGACAGCAGCACGGACGTGTCCAGCACGTACGTCCGGAGATCAGTCACAGAGCGCTCCTTGGGCTATCGCCCGCCTCCTCAGCCGCCCATTGCACGGGCCGCATCGTCACCGGGCTGCGCCCGCGCGGCCCCGCACGGGCGTGTCGGCGGGGGATGCGGCAGCAGGGCCGGGGCCGGCCCTGCTGTAGTCGTAACACGAGGTGCCGCCCGGACAGCAGAGCATGTCGCTAGCCATCGAATGCGACGCTACTCTCGTCGTCGCCTGCCCGCCGGGCAGGCGCGCCGGACCGCCCCGCGCGCGACGACGCGGGCCTGCTATGCGGTGACGAACTGCTGCAACTGGGGATGATCGGCCAACCCCCAGGCGCTGATCCGGTCGGCGATCACCTGGCGCAGCTGCGGGGCGCCGAAAATGCCGGCATCGGCGACGTTTTGCACCTTGTCTTGGTAGGCATCGATATCGCCACCGACGACGTCGAGGTCGGCTGCACGGGCGGCAATGGCGGCCACCGTCTCGTCGTGGGTGTAGCCAAGGCAGTGCGTGACCAGGTTGGCGAAGTACTCCTCATGGCGCTCTTCATCCCTGGCGATGCGGCTGATGAGACCCGCGAGGACGGGTTCCTCGATCTGCGCGGCCAGGTTGTGACAGAACACCGCGTGGGCGCGTTCATAAAACGTCATGTACACCAAGGTTTCGACCTGCGAGTAGTGATCGGCCCGGTAACCCTTCATCACGTGCTCGACGCGCACCTGCTCGTTGGCAGTCGGGTCGACCTCCCGGGTCACCACGAGGTACTCGCGCAGCGCGATGGCGTGCAGATGTTCCTCGGCTGTCCACCGGCCCAGCCAGCGGCCCCACATCTCTTCGAGGATGAAGTGCTCGACGAGTTCGCGGTGATGACCGGCCAAGTTGTCCTTGGTGATGAGCAAGATTTCGCAGGCGTCGGTGATGACTTTTGGCAACGTCACCTGTGCAGGGTCCCAGTCGCGCCCGCCGAGGAAGGCGAAGTTCTCACCTTGCTCGAACGGCACGTAGTCGTGGGCGTACCACAACTCCTCCGTCTCAAGATGGCGGTCGAGGTTCTCGGCCACCGTCGGCTCGAGTTCGAGGATCAGCGCGTTTGGTACAGGTTTCTGTGCCATGAAGTAACTGTAACTCCCGTTTACGTCTTTCCTGAAATCCGGCGGACGTGTCGGCTCCGCTTATCGCCCGCTGCGCGGGGCCCGCTGCGTGGGCCGCATCGTCGCTAGCGGTCGACCAGGGTCCAGTCCTCGAGCCCCTCGTACAGCGGGAACGCCCTGGCGAGCCGCGTAACCCGCTCGCGCAGCGCCGGCACGTCGGCCGATGCGCCGGCCACCAGTGCGGTGGCGATGATATCGGCGACCTCGGTGAACTCGGCATCGCCGAAGCCGCGGGTGGCCAATGCCGGCGTGCCGACCCGCAAGCCTGAGGTCACCATCGGCGGGCGTGGGTCGTTCGGCACGGCGTTGCGGTTGACGGTGATCCCGACGTCGTGCAGCAGATCTTCGGCGGCCTTGCCATCTAGCGGAGAGTCGCGCAGGTCGACCAGCACCAGGTGCACGTCGGTCCCGCCGCTGACCACCGATACGCCGGACTTGGCGACGTCGGCGGTCAGCAGTCGGTCGGCGATGATCCGCGCGCCGGACAGCGTGCGCTGCTGGCGTTCGGCGAACTCCGGTGTGCCGGCGATCTTGAGCGCAACCGCCTTGGCGGCGATGACATGCATGAGCGGCCCGCCCTGTTGCCCGGGGAACACCGCGGAATTGATGGCTTTCGCGAATTCCTGCTTGCCCAGAATCATGCCGGACCGGGCGCCGCCCAGCGTCTTGTGCACCGTGGTGGACACCACCGGCGCGTGCGGCACCGGAGAGGGGTGCAACCCGGCAGCGACCATGCCCGCAAAGTGCGCCATGTCGACCCACAGCGTCGCTTCGACTTCATCGGCGATCGACCGGAATGCCGCGAAATCCAGAATCCGCGGATAGGCCGACCAACCGGCGATGATCACCTTCGGGCGGAACTTGCGCGCCTTGGCCCGCACAGCGTCCATGTCGATCAGATGCGTCGTCGGGTCGACACCGTAGAAGCCGACGTCGTAGAGCTTGCCGGAGAAGTTCAGCCGCATGCCGTGGGTCAAATGGCCGCCGTTAGCCAGGTCCAGGCCGAGTAGCCGCTCCCCCGGTGTCATCAGCGCGTGCAACACTGCGGCGTTGGCCTGCGCGCCTGAATGCGGTTGCACATTGGCGAACTCAGCCCCGAACAGCGCCTTGGCGCGGTCGCGGGCGATGTTCTCCACGACGTCGACATACTCGCAGCCGCCGTAGTAGCGCCGGCCGGGTAGCCCC
>JAFAQO010000114.1 GCA_019246375.1 Mycobacterium sp.
GCCATTGGGCTGCAGAACTGCTCAGCACGGCCGCGGTCTGATCGAACGCCTCGATACGCGAGCGGGTAACCGGCCCAGCGCCGTCCATAGCAGCCACGGCTGCCCTTACCGGGCAATCGATGCCAGCGCCGCCCTGTTGGCGTCCTCCGTCGCGGTGAACGCACTGGCGGCCCCCAACAGCGCGGCCGACGCCACCGAGAGGCGGTGTGAGAAATCACCGCAGTATCCGCCGAAAACACCGCCGAAGGCGGCTGCGGCAACACCGGATATGTCGGCCGAAGTTGTACCTCTCCCCGGCGGCAACGCTAGCTCTGCATGTCCCACGACGACCGCGGACGCGGCCCGCAGCGCCGCCGGAATCACATGCAGGTTCTGGCTTTCCATGGCAGCTCTTCCCATCGAAGCGTGTTGGCCAAGGACAATACCGGCCCGACAACCGATCGCATTTCACTCAACTTCCCTGAAGACGGACCGACCGCACGGCGCGCCTTCTTGCTATCGAACACACGTTCGTTACTGTGATGGGTGTTCGGAGAGATCGACTTGTCGGTGGGCTGTTCTAGCGTCACGGCCAACAGACCAATACCGGTCAAACGGAACACCGACTACATCGAGAGGCAACACAATGGCGCAAGCCCCTGATCGCGAGAAGGCTCTTGAGCTGGCAATGGCTCAGATCGAGAAGAGTTACGGCAAAGGTTCGGTGATGCGCCTCGGCGACGAGGTGCGTCAGCCGATCTCGGTTATCCCCACCGGGTCCATCGCATTGGACGTGGCCCTGGGCATCGGCGGCCTGCCACGCGGACGGATCGTGGAGATTTACGGCCCGGAGTCTTCGGGTAAGACCACTGTCGCGCTGCACGCGGTGGCCAATGCCCAGGCCGCCGGCGGTATTGCGGCGTTCATCGACGCCGAGCACGCGCTAGACCCCGAGTACGCCAAGAAGCTGGGTGTGGACACCGATTCGCTGCTGGTCAGCCAGCCCGACACCGGTGAACAGGCACTCGAGATCGCCGACATGCTGATCCGCTCCGGCGCGCTGGACATCCTGGTCATCGACTCGGTGGCCGCCCTGGTGCCGCGGGCGGAGATCGAAGGCGAGATGGGCGACAGCCATGTCGGCCTGCAGGCCCGGCTGATGAGCCAGGCGCTGCGGAAGATGACTGGTGCGCTGAACAATTCGGGGACCACGGCGATCTTCATCAACCAGCTGCGGGAAAAGATCGGGGTGATGTTCGGGTGCATGAACTACGCAACCAGGGTGACTCTGGTCGATGGCAGCACTGAAAAGATCGGCAAGATCGTCAGCAACAAGATGGATGTCGAGGTGCTGTCCTACGACCCGGTGACCGACCGGATCGTGTCTCGCAAGGTAGTGAACTGGTTCAACAACGGCCCGGCCGAACAGTTTCTGCAATTCACCGTCGAAAAGTCCGGCGGCAACGGCAAGTCGCAGTTCGCCGCCACACCCAATCACCTCATCCGTACGCCCGCTGGCTGGACCGAAGCCGGTGACCTTAACACCGGAGATCGGGTGCTGGCCGCCGAACCTCATCTGCTCAGCGATCAGCAGTTCCAGGTAGTGCTGGGGTCGCTGATGGGTGACGGGAATCTGTCGCCCAATCGGTACGACCGCAACGGTGCCCGCTTCCGGCTGGGACACGGTGCCCAGGTGGATTACCTACGGTGGAAGACCGCGTTAATGGGCAATATCCGGCATGGAGTGCGGGAGGACGCCAAGGGAGCGAGCTTTGTCGACTTCACCCCACTGGCGGAGCTCGTCGAGTTGCAGCGCGCGGTGTACCTGGGAGACGGCAAGAAGTTCTTCTCCGAGGAGTACCTCAAAGCGCTGACGCCGCTGGCACTGGCCATCTGGTATATGGACGACGGCTCTTTCTCTATTCGCTCCAAGGGACTGCAGGAACGTACCGCTGGTGGTAGCGGCCGCATTGAGATCTGCGTCGAAGCTATGACTGAAGGTACGCGGGTGCGGTTGCGCGACTATTTACGCGACACTCACGCGTTGGATGTACGGCTACGGTCCGCAGGCTCGGCCGGCAAGGCATTGCTGGTGTTTTCCACGGCGGCGACGGCGAAGTTCCAGGAGATGGTGGCGCCCTACATGGCGCCGTCCATGGAGTACAAGCTGCTGCCCCGATTCCGTGGTCGGGGCAAGGTGACGCCCCAATTCGTCGCACCTACTCAGCGGCTAGTAGCGGCTCGGGTGCTGGATGCACACGTCAAACCGCACACTCGGTCGATGAACCGCTTCGATATCGAAGTCGAGGGTAATCACAATTACTTCGTCGACGGTGTGATGGTGCACAGCTCGCCCGAAACGACAACGGGTGGAAAGGCTTTGAAGTTCTACGCCTCGGTGCGCATGGATGTGCGGCGAATCGAGACACTCAAGGACGGCACCGAGGCGGTGGGCAACCGCACTCGGGTAAAGGTCGTCAAGAACAAGGTGTCGCCACCGTTTAAGCAGGCCGAGTTCGACATCCTCTACGGCAAGGGCATCAGCCGGGAAGGTTCGCTGATCGACATGGGCGTGGACCAGGGCTTCATCCGCAAGTCCGGCTCGTGGTTCACCTACGAGGGCGAGCAGCT
>JAFAQO010000204.1 GCA_019246375.1 Mycobacterium sp.
TTCCGCCGACCTGTCCAAAAGGATCGCCAAAGCAGCCGACGACTTCGCCCGGCTCTTGCAGGCATGCGGCCCGCGGGCCCGTCCCGATGTGTTCGCGCAGGAGCTGACCGAAATGGAGCGCCTCCTAGCCGGTTGGCGGCCGCGAGAAGGCGGGGAAACTGTCGAGGACTGAGCGCTGTTCGATCCATCAGAACGTGAATCTCGTTCCCCCCACCCTTGAGGAGTGAGCTGTCTCACAGTAAAGTGACCAGTGGTCATCGACGCGAGGAGGGCCGATGCCGACCGTGACGTGGGCGCGCGTCGATCCGGTTCGTCGCGCAGCTGTGGTCGAGGCCGCCGAGGCCGAATTCGGCGCGCACGGATTTTCCCGCGGCAGCTTGAACGTCATCGCTCGCCGCGCCGGAGTCGCCAAGGGCAGCCTGTTTCAGTACTTCGCGGACAAGCGCGACCTCTACGCGTTCATCGCCGACGTCGGCAGCCAGCGGGTGCGGTCCTATATGGAAGCGCGCATCCGCGAACTCGACCCGAGCCGACCGTTTTTCGAATTCCTCACCGACCTGCTCGACGACTGGGTCGCGTACTTCGCCGATCATCCTCGGGAACGTTCGCTGCATGCCGCGGCAAGCCTGGAGGTTGACACCGACTCCCGCATCAGCGTGCGCACCGTCATCCATCGCCACTACCTGGAGGTGTTGCGGCCGCTGGTGCGCGATGCCCACGCCCGCGGCGACCTGCGCGCGGACTCGGACAACGATGCATTGTTGTCGCTGCTGCTGATGATTTTTCCGCATCTCGCGCTGGCGCCCTACGTGCGCGGTATGGATCCGATCCTCGGGCTTGACGAGCCCACACCCGAGCAGCCCGCACTGGCCGTACGCCGGCTCGTTGCCGTGCTGTCGGCCGCGTTCTCCCCATTGCCCCCGACAACCGGTGCACCCGCCGCCGCGGCAGGCGCCCCGTTCACCGACACACAGGAGGTCAACTCATGACACGGACTCGTTACGGGTCGCTCGCCGCCAGCGGGCTCAACTGGAACAGCTTGCCGCTCAAGCTGTTTGCCGGTGGCAACGCGAAGTTCTGGAATCCGGCGGATATCGACTTCTCCCGCGACCGGGCGGATTGGGAGGCGCTGTCGGACCTTGAACGCGACTATGCCACCCGGCTATGCGCGGAATTCATCGCCGGCGAAGAAGCGGTCACAAAGGATATCCAGCCGTTCATGGCCGCGATGCGGGCCGAAGGCCGGCTCGGCGACGAGATGTACCTGACCCAGTTCGCGTTCGAGGAGGCCAAGCACACTCAGGTGTTCCGGTTGTGGCTCGACGCCGTTGGGATCACCGACGACCTGCACCGTTACCTGGATGAACTTCCGGCATACCGGCAAATGTTCAACGAGGAACTGCCGGACTCCCTTGAGGCTTTATCGACGGATCCCTCGCCGGCGGCCCAGGTTCGGGCGGCCGTGACGTATAACCACATCGTCGAGGGCATGCTGGCACTGACCGGCTACTACGCCTGGCACAAGATCTGCGTGGAGCGCGGCATTCTGCCCGGCATGCAGGAACTGGTCCAACGCATCGGCGACGATGAGCGACGCCACATGGCGTGGGGCACGTTCACCTGCCGGCGTCACGTCGCCGCCGACGACGCCAATTGGACGGTGTTCGAAACGCGGATGAACGAGCTGCTCCCGCTGGCGCTGCGCCTCACCGAAGAGGGCTTTGCGCTCTACGGCGACGACATCCCCTTCGGCCTGTCAGTGGACGAGTTCATGCAGTACTCCACCGACAAGGGGATGCGGCGGTTCGGCACGATCAGCAGCGCGCGTGGACGCCCTCTCGAAGAGATCGACCTCGACTACTCGCCGCTGCAGCTGGAGGACACCTTCGCCGACGAGGACGAGCGGGCGCTGGCCGCCTCGGCGTAGGTCGAATTGCCCGGCTCCTCCTCATCGCCCGGCGCGCTCTGCATCGTCGCCGGGCTAGCGCGTTATTCCACCTTTTTCCCGCTGCCGGTGTCACCGCTCTCCGCCGACCCGATCCAGACCGTCTTGACGTTGCAGAACTCGCGGATCCCCTGCGACGAGAGTTCGCGGCCATAACCGGACCGCTTTACGCCGCCGAACGGTAACTCGGGGTAGGACACGGTCATCCCGTTGATGAAGACCTGGCCGGCCTCGATCTCGTCGGCGAAGCGGTTGATCTCCGATTCGTCGCGCGTCCAAGCGTTGGAGCCCAACCCGAAGGTCGTGGCGTTGGCAATGTCGATGGCCTCGTCGATATCGGCGGCGCGGTACACCGACGCGACCGGACCGAAGACCTCTTCGCCGAAGATAGGCATGTCACGCGAGATGTCGGTGATCACGGTCGGGGGATAGAACCAGCCGGGACGGTCCAGTCGTTTTCCGCCGCAGCGGATCACGGCGCCCGCCTCGGCGGCCTCATCGACGAGCTTTTCGACGTCAGCGCGTCCCTGCTCGGTGGCCAATGGGCCGACGTCGGTGTCCGGGTCGGTCGGGTCCCCAATGCGCAGCGCCTGCATGCGCTGCACGAACTTCTCCACAAACTCGTCGTAAATATCGGTATGGGCGATGAATCGCTTTGCCGCAATGCACGATTGGCCGTTGTTCTGCACCCGTGCGGTTACCGCTGTGCTGACTGCCGCGTCGATATCGGCCGACGGCATCACAATGAACGGATCACTGCCGCCGAGTTCGAGCACGGTCGGCTTGATCTCGTCGCCGGCGATGGCGCCGACCGACTGGCCGGCCGGTTCACTGCCGGTAAGGGTGGCCGCCGCGACCCGCGGATCGCGCAGGATCGCTTCCACCGCGCTCGATGAAACGAGCAACGTCTGGAAGCAGCCCTGCGGAAAGCCGCCGCGGCCGATCACGTCGGCCAGGTACAACGCGGTCTGCGGGACGTTGGAGGCATGCTTGAGGATGCCGACGTTGCCGGCCATCAGCGCGGGCGCGGCGAACCGGACAGCCTGCCACAGCGGAAAGTTCCACGGCATGATGGCCAGCACGACGCCCAGCGGCTGGTATCGGGCGTAGGCCTTGGCCGCGCCCACCGCGGCGGCGTCGGCCGGCTCATCGGCGAGGAATGCCTCGGCGTGCTCGGCGTAGAAGCGAAAACCCTTGGCGCACTTGAGCACTTCGGCTTTAGCTGATGCCAGCGTCTTGCCCATCTCGAGGGTCATCATCGCCGCGACATCATCGGCCTCGGCCTCCAGCAGATCGGCGGTGGCGTTCGTCCACTCAGCACGCTGCGCGAAGCTGGTGTGCCGGTACTGCGCGAAGCGCTGATACGCGCGGCCTATCGCGGCGTCGACTTCCTCGCTGCTGGCTGGGGTAAACGTCTTGAGCGTTTCTCCGGTGGCGGGGTTAATTGTTGCGATAGACATTCCTGACATCCTTCGGTGAGCGGACCTGCCAAACGGTATTCGCCATCCAGCCTGCCACTATCGTGGCGAGTGTGAGCACCGCCGCCCAGTTGATGGTCAAATGCCTGGAAAACGAGGAAGTGGCCGTCGTTTTTGGGATACCGGGTGAGGAGAACATCCGCTTCGTCCAGGCGCTGGCCGCTTCCGACATCCGCTATGTGCTCACTCGCCACGAGCAGGCCGCGGCGTTCATGGCGGAGATGTATGGCCGCGTCACCGGCCGTGCGGCCGTCGTCTCCAGCACGCTGGGCCCCGGTGCGATCAACATGCAGTTGGGAGTCGCCGACGCCACCACCAACAGCACTCCGATGGTCGCGATCTCCGCTCAGGTCGGACAGGATCGCGAGTACAAGGAGTCCCACCAGTACGTCGACCTGGTGTCGATGTTCGCCCCGATCACCCGCTGGTCTGACGGCGTCCCTACCGCACGAGCGATCCCCGAGATGTTCCGCAAGGCGTTCAAGCTGGCCGAGACCGAACGCCCGGCGGCGGTCTACCTGGCCGTGCCCGAACACATAGATGCGGATGCCGCCGACTATTCAGACCTGACCCCGTTGCCGCGCAACGTGGTGCGCGCGGAGGCGCCGGCAGCCGGTCAGGTGGCGCGCGCAGTCGACATCTTGCGCTCGGCGCGGCGGCCGGTTGTGCTGGCCGGACATGGCGCGGCCCGCAATGACGCGACCGCGGCCCTGGTCCGGTTCTCCGACGAACTGGCCGTGCCGGTCGCCAACACCTTCCACGGCAAGGGGGTGATGCCCGACGACCATCCCAACAGCATCGGGACGATCGGGTTCATGCGGCATGACTACGTGAACTTCGGGTTCGACAACGCCGACGTCGTCATCGCCGTCGGCTACGAACTGCAGGAGTTCGATCCCGTCCAAATCAATCCGAGTGCAGACAAGAAAATTATCCACGTGCACCGCTTCCCCGCCGAGGTGGATATGCATTATTCGGTGGACGTCGGGATCATCGGGGATATCAGTGCGTCGTTGGACGCGTTGACCGACGCGTTGGCGGGGCAGCGCTTCCCAACAAACGCCACAGCACCCGGATGCCAGCTGCTGGCCGATGAATTCGCTCGGGGACAACAGGATTCACGATTTCCGCTGGCGCCGCAGCGGGTGGTGGCCGATACCCGCGCGGCGCTGGGCCGCAGCGACGTCGTGCTGGTCGATACCGGCGCCACGAAGATGTGGATGGCTCGCCTATATCCGACTTATCAACGTAATACCTGCTTGATCTCGAATGGCTTGTCCACCATGTCGTTTGCATTGCCCGGTGCGCTTGGCGTCAAGCTGGCCCAACCGGAGTGCAACGTGCTGGCGGTGGTGGGCGACGGCGCGTTTTTGATGAACTCTCAGGAGATCGAGACAGCCGTCCGCGAGCGGATACCGCTGGTGGTGCTGATCTGGGAAGACGGCGGCTACGGGCTCATCGAGTGGAAGATGGATCTTGAACTCGGCGATCACTACTACGTCTCCTTCGGCAATCCCGACGTGGTGAGCTACGCGGAGAGCTTCGGCGCCAAGGGATATCGCATCAGCAGCGCGGGGGAATTGTTGCCGACGTTGAAGACAGCACTCGACGACGATGGGGTGTCGCTGATCGCCTGCCCGGTCGATTACTCGGAGAACCTGCGGTTGACCGAGCGGCTCGGCCAGTTGGATGCGACCTTGTAATTGAGCCGGGCCGATCGGGTCATCTGATCGCCCTTTTGCGTTTCACCATCTTGAGTCCCTCGCTGGTAACCCCGTAGAAGGTCGGCAGCGCGACAAACAAGACCAAGGCGATCGCCGGCAACCACAACGCGCCTAAGAGGCCCGCAGTCAGGTAGGTGACAATGCCGATGATCGCGCGGGCACGCTCGATGCCGAACATTTCGCGGTCCACTTCCTCATCAAGCAGGTGATCGCGGTGCCGGTGGACTTGGTGATAGAGCAGCAGCCAACTCGCGCACATCGCGGCGGCGATGCCGGCGTAGAGGCCGACTGCCGTGCGTGCGTCCGCACTGGCGATGCCGGCGATAAATGCGTGCGAAAGCACGGCGGTGGGAAACGGGATCAGCGCCGTGGTGAACAGCAAGGACAAGTTGGCGAAGTGGACACCCCTGTTGACGCGCTGGATCCCGACAAACGTCTGGTGGTGATTGAGCCAAATGACTGCCACATAAGCGAACGATGCGAAATATGCAAGGTAGGCCGGCCATTGGCGGCCCAATGCAGCCAGCAACTGACCTTTAGCGTGCACCGGTTCCTTCAAGTCGAGGACCAGCAGTGTGACCACGATCGCAAAGACACCGTCGCTGAAAGCTTCAAGACGATCGGTCTCGGCGAGATGCATCAATCGCCGACCGCCTCGTCGTGGCTCGGTTCTGTCGTAGTCCGTTGATTCCAAATTCACGCTTGAGTCCCGTCCCCTCGTGCTAGCGGCCAGAGAGCGACAACTGTGGCGCACGGAGTTTCAGTCGCCGGAAGCGGGTGGAGATCTTGTCTCTTCCAGCGTAATGGGTGGCACGTAACGGCCCACCAGAGTGCGCTGCCACCACGCGCGATCGTGGAACAGCTCCTTGGCAGTGGTGAATCGGTATCGGTAGAGCTGCGCACGCACATAGTGCGGCGGCGACTCGGGGAACGGGTTGCGCCGAAGCAGGCGCAGCGTCGCCCGGTCGTTCTGCAGCAGCCGCACCAGAAACTGCGTCATCCACTGCTGCGCGTACAGCGGCGAGATCGCAGCGAACCACATCAGCCAGTCCAGGCGTAGATGATAAGGAGCCCATTGCGGCGGAAGCCGGCGCAGCGAGCCCGGCTTGCCTTTGAATTCATATTCGCGCCATACCGTCTGCTCGGTGAGCTCGGCGTCGTCGGTGCCTTCGATAACCACCTCGTGGCGCGTTCGGCCGACTGAGCCAAAGGCACCGTAGGTGTTGATCAGGTGAAATGGGTTGAAGGACATGTTCATCCGCTGACCACGCGAAATCATGTTCCGCACCGGCCAGTAGCCCAGGAAAACCGTCAGCGCCGTGAACGCGATCACCAGACCGGCGAACCACGCCGGCGGCCCGGGCAGCGCCGGCTGTTTGGGCAACGGCAGCACCGCTGCCGCCGACGACTCATCGATCGCGCTGAAGGCCAAAAATATCGTCAGCCAATTCAGCCACGCGAAGTTGCCGGAGATCACCAGCCACAACTGGGTGATGACGACGATCGCCGCGGCTACGCTTGCCACCGGCTGCGGAGCGAACAAGCCGAACGGAACGACCAGTTGGGCGAAATGATTGACCGCCACCTCGACGCGGTGCAACGGCTTGGGCAGGTGATGAAAGAACCAGCTCAGCGGCCCGGGCATCGGCTGCGTCTCGTGGTGGTAGTACAGGCAGGTCAGATCGCGCCAGCACCGGTCACCACGCAGCTTGATCAATCCCGCGCCGAACTCGAGCCGGAACAGCAAGAAGCGCGCCAGCCACAACGCCAGCACCGGCGGCGCTGTGCGGTCATTGCCGAGGAAGATCGCCAGGAATCCGGTCTCGAGCAACAGCGATTCCCAACCGAATGAATACCAGGTCTGCCCTACGTTGACGATCGACAGGTAAAGAAACCAGAGCACCAGCCACATCAGCATCGCGGTCCACAACGGCACCAGATCGGCCACACCGGCGACGATCGCCGCGCTCGTCGCCGCACCGAACCAGGAGATGACCGCGAAAAGCCCATCGGAATAGCGGAAATGAAAGATGCTCGGCGCCTGCCAAAAGGTTTGCCGAGCCAAAAACCGCGGGATCGGCAGCAACCCGCGCTCGCCGATGAGTGCTTGGAACTGTCTGGCGGCCGCGACGAACGCGATCAGGTAGACCGCCGCGACCCCGCGCTCTAGTACGAGCCTGCCCAGCCAATATTCGGGTGCCGTGAACCATCCCATGCCCGCATCTCCGAGACGGTGGACGCTGTTACCGAGCTCCGCGTAGCTCCATCAAGCCTAAGACTCCAGGCCGACGTTGTCGGAAGCCGCGCTCAGCGAGGCGGCGGGCTTGCATCGCGGGGCTGGGGCCGTCACCACCGTCACCGACGCGGCGAGGGCCGCGAGCGAAACCAGCGCCAGCAGCTGCACGAGTGGCGAGTGTCCGGCGTAGCCCTCGACCGACCGCCAGGGGTGGCGGGAGAGCGCAGCGCCCGCCAGGATCACCCCACCGGCGCTTATCCCCAGAGTGATTGCGTCGCATAGCCGTTGCCGCTGGCGCAGCGCGTACCGCAGGCCGAGTGCGGCGCCGAAGACGACGACTCCGGCCACACCGGAGATCACCGCACCGGCTGCCAGCATCGGGATCGCCGCCCATCGCCCCGGTGCCCATGGTTGGGCGGGGGCGTCGTCGCGACCCGCGCGTCGTGCCGGCCACAGCGCCAGCAGGGCCAGCAGCGGCAGCAATGCCAGCCCACCCACCAGGCCGATGCGGTACAGCGAGTTGGCGGCGAAGGTCAATGTGATCGGGCCGGACGTTCCCGCAGGCAACACCCAGCCCTGCTGCCACCCGTTCACGGCGACCGGCGTGAGCCGGGTCCCGTTGCTAGTGCGTGCCACCCAGCCCGGGTTAATGCTTTCCGGCACCACCAGCACCCGAGAAGTCGAAGCTGGCGGTGCCTGAACTTCACGCCGGGCAGCGCCCCACGCCCCGGTGGCAGCGCGGACCGTGGACGCACTGGGCATTTCGGTGTGCGGAACCGAAAGCTGTGCGCCGTCGACTGTGAACGCCGCACCCGGGCTGATCAGCAACTCCTGCTGCCCGGCGGGCAGGTCGATCGGCTGACCATCGCAGGGCTGTGCGAGTACTGGTTCCTCGTCAAGCAACGCTCCCACCGTGGTCCGGATCGAGGTGTGCACGAACCGCCCGGCGACCCCGATGACCGGGCCGTGGCCGCAGTCAACGGTGACCTCCCGCGACCGGTTGCGCGCGGCATCGGCCGGTGCGACCGGGCGGCCGTCGCCGCCGAGCACCGCGACCTCGGCGAGCCCCGGCGGCTTGAGCTGGTCGAAGCCCAGCGCGGTGCGGTCGATGACATCAGTCCAGTCGAGCAGGCTGATCTTGACGGTATCGGTCACGCGGGGCTTCAGCGACAGGGTTTGCGGGCCGCCGGCGCCGTCGCTACTTCGTCTCAGCTGGCGGACCTGCGGGCCATCGCCCAGGTCAACGGCCACTGTTGTGGGATGGGCAGGCAGGGCCGACCCGCTAGCAGTGAGCCGCAGGCCGGCGACCTCGGTGGGCTGCGGCAGGGTCAGGGTCAGAGTCGGCGGGGTCTTCTGCTGTACCACCCGCTGCGGCGCCGTCCACGCGGTGCGGGGATCACCATCAGCGGCGGCGTACGCGGAGCCGAGCACATCGAGCGCATCGGAATCTGCGTGTGCGTGGGTAGTGCCCGGCGCGGCGATCAGGTCCGCCAGATTAGGGCCTTGACGCGGCCGCACCCACACCGTCGGCGTCACCGACACCGGCTGCGGCACGGTCAGGGTGCGGCTGAGGTTGGCCTGCTCTTCTGGCGCCAGCGCCATCGATGCCGCGCAGCGCACGCTATCGGGGCCTTCGGCGCAGCCAGGTCGGCCGAGCAGTTCGGAGCCGAGATCCCATCGCGCGACAGCCGAATGCTGCGGTGGGCCGGGAACCAGGGCGGTGTGTCGCAAGCTGACGGGGTGGGCGAACCCAGAGGCGTCGTATTGGGTGACCGACAGGTCGGTGATGCCGAATTGCACGCCGCTGGACCCGTCGTTGGTGCCGATTGCGGTGATTCGCACCCACGGGGTTTCGCCGTAGGGAAGTGCGGCGCTCAGCGGCTTACCCGCCTTGTCGAACCGCAGACTGGTAGTGCCGTTCACCGTGGACACCTGAATCCGGCGGATCTGGGCGCCGACAGCGGTGGCGCTGGGGGTAAGGGTGATGGTGGCGTTGGTCACCGGGTGGTCGAAATCCACCTGAAGCCATTGCCCGACGGCGGCCTGCAGAGCGTTCGACACCCATGCGGTCGCCGGATCGCTGTCGATCGCGGCGGTGGGAGAGGTCGCGGGCAGGACGTCGGGCAGCGCGGTGGCATCCGATGACGAACTCGACGCGGTCAGTCGTCCACCGGTCCAGCCGCCGTAGACGGTGTCCGCGCCGGGCGTGGGATAGTCGGGCACGCGGTTGTAGGTGCGCCTGGTGTCTCCCGGGGTGAGAATCGCCGACGAATGATCGTCGACCCGGCCGTAGTCGGTCTCCCGTGCTACCGGGGTGTCGGTGACGGTGACGACAGGCACCGGCAGCCCGGCCCGCCTGGCGTCGGCGGTCATCAGCACGGGGCCCAGTCGGGGTTGGCCGAGCAGCCGCCGGCGTTCATCGAGCCGGAGCAACACCTCGGGGCCACCGTCGACGCGGGACAGCTGCCCGGTGTCGGCGAAGTACGGCGCAGCAGGATTGGCGGCAGCGGCCGCGACCCGGTAGATCTCCACGGCCGGGTACCGCGGCCGCAGCCCGCTGTCGGTGACGAAACCCGGCACGACGCCGGGCCCGACCGGTGCGCCGAATTGCGCCACCTTCTCCAGCCTTGGCGAGCCGGTGATGGCCCGATGGACCAGCAGCGGGCGCGCCGAGCGCGATCTGTCGGGGTCTAGATCGTTGCGCACGACCACATACGTGACGCCTTGGCGGGCGAGGGTGTCGGCGAGACCTGGCGAGGGGCGCCCGGCGGCGAGCAGCCGTTGCACCGAATCCAGCGCCCGAATGGTTTGCGGCGGGGTCAGCGGAATCGAGTCGCGCACTCCCCACGGGCTGTCGCCGAGGACCTGCAGCGGCTCGTCGTGGCTGGTGCCCCATACCTGAGTGGCGAACGGCGCGCCCGGGACAACCAGCACCCGCCCGCGGATCGGTGCGTCGCTGTTGTGCTGGTTGAGCCAATCGGCGGCGTCATACCAGTACTGGGGTATCGCGCTGAATGCGCCGGGCGGGGTGAGCCGACCGGTCCACGCGAGCGACGTGCCGGCTGTCAAGGCGATCAGCACGACGATTGCCGCCGCGACCCGCTTGTCGTTCTCGGGGTGGGTGAACGCGCGAATCCACACCCGCACGGGTGCGCTGCCCGGTAGTGGTACGCGGCCCAACAGCTGAGCCAGCCCGAGCACCAGCGGAATTCGGATCACCGATTCCAGCTTGTGCACGTTGCGCAGGGGCGCCCCGCCGGCATCGAGGAATGCCTGCACATGGTGCGCCACCGGCGAGCCCAGCCCGCCGACGTAGCCGACAGCCAACAGGACGATCCCGATCAACAACATCGTCACCAGCCGCCCGCAGCCGGGCATGCGGCACACAGCGAGCCCCGCAAGCCCGGCCAGACCTGCCGCCGCCACCAGGGAGGTGGCCAGGATGGCCACCGATCCGGTGACCAGGTGGGCGCCGGCGGTGGCGTTGGGCGCCACGAACGGCGTCCAGCTGTCGGTGCCGCGCAGCACTTCGACCAGGGATGACCATTGTGTGGTGACGCCGGAGGATTCGATGAAGTCCAGAAACGGCGGGCTGACGCGGGCCATCAGGACCAGCGCCACCAGCCACCACAGCATCGCCAACGCAAGCGTCAACAGCCACCACGCCGTGTAACGCCACCACAATCGATTCGGTCGATGACAGGCCCACCAGATCACAGCGGGCAGGCAGCCCGCCAGTGTCGCGATCGCGTTGACCGCGCCCATGAGGGCCACGGCAAGTGCCGCCTGGCCGGCCAGCCGTCGCACCGACCTGCCAGGTTCCCCACGCAGCGCGAGAATGGTCGGCAGCAGTACCCACGGCGCCAGCATGATCGGCAACGTCTCCGACGAGATCGACCCCAGCGTGGTCAGCACGCGAGGGGACAGCGCGAACGCCGCCGCGGCGATCGCGCGTGAGCTCGGTGTGCCGATGCCCAGCGCCTCGGCGACCCGCAGCAGCCCCCAGAACCCGACTGTGAGCAACAGCGCCCACCACAGCCGCTGGGTCACCCACCCGGGCAATCCCAACAGGTGGCCGATCAGAAAAAAACTGCCATGCGGAAACAGGTAGCCGTAAGCCTGGTTCTGGGCCTGGCCGAAGGGCAGCTCGCTGTTCCACAGATTGGTTGCCCGCACCAGGAAGCGCAGCGGGTTGGCGGTCAGGTCGAGTTTGGTGTCGGGCGAGATCTCGCCCGGAGACTGCGCGAAGCTCAGTACCAACGCAATCGCCCCGACCAGCCACAACCAGCGCCGCGACAGCGGCGCCGCAGTCGGCGACGCCGCCTGCGTCGAAGCGGCTGGTGTCAGCGTGTTCAGGCTGGATTCGGATTGCCCGGCTCCTCCCCGGGCCGCTGCGGCCCGCATCGTCACCGGGCTAGGTGCGGTTGCCGTACTCGACTCGGTTGAGCACCGACGACTGCGGGTCACCGCCGGGAAGTGGCGGCTTGGTGTCCTGTTGCACCATCAGGGTGATCCCGAAGATTGCGGCCGCTCCCAGCAACAGACCGACCACGATGCTGGCTGCAGCGGGCGCAACGAACCGGTTCATCGATGGCTCCTAGGTACTGGCAGTCGTGGTCGTTCGTCAACCTAGCAGAAATGCGCTCAGCGCCCGCGGCGCCCGACTCAGGCTAGGGCAGCTTGTTGTGGACGCAATCCTGCGTGCTGCTGCAGGAAAAGCATTGGCCGTGAAGACAGCGGTCGCCGTACTGCACCGGATTGTGCCCCGTCGATTGCTCATAGCCCTGGTTGAACGTCTCCGTGTCTCCCTGGGCAACCAGCGTCACACCGAGGACTGCGGCTGCTCCGAGCAGCAGGCCGGCTGCGATGCTCGCCACGGCGGGCAGCGCGAGCCGGATCATCATCGCTCCTTGGGTTTCCCAAGTGGTTTGCCGCCAACGTACCGGAAAACTGCCCTTCTGGTCGGCTAGCAGTAGCGCAGCCCGCTTCACCATCAGGTGGGCTGGTGCCGGCAGCAGTCAGCGCCGTGACAGCATGGGCTGATGGCCTTTGTGCGTACCCTGTTTACTCTTGCGGCGGCCTCCGCGGTGGTGGCCGCCTGCGGTCACGCTCCTGCATCGTCGCCGCGAAACACGTCGGCTCCAGTCCGTCAGCCGGTTGCGAAACCGATCCCGCCGGCCTGCGGCGACCCGGCGGCCATTGTGGCGGCGATGTCCACCCACGACAAACTGGCCCAGCTATTGATGGTCGGGGTGCGTGACGCGGACGACGCCCGAGAAGTGATAGCTGACCACCATGTTGGTGGCATCTTCATCGGCGGCAAGACGAATTTGTCGATGCTGACCGACGGTTCGCTGGCCGACATCGCGCGCAAAGCGGGCCCGCTGCCGTTGGCGGTCAGCGTCGACGAGGAAGGCGGTCGGGTATCACGGCTGTCGTCGCTGATCGGGTCGACTCCGTCGGCCCGGGTGTTGGCCCAGACCCGAAGTGCCGACGACGTCTACCAGTTGGCGCTGGACCGTGGCCGCAAAATGCGTGACCTCGGCATCACGATCGATTTGGCGCCGGTGGTCGACGTCAGCGACGCGCCGGACGGCACCGTCATCGGCGACCGCTCGTTCAGCTCGGATCCGGCGGTGGTAACCAAATACGCCGGTGCGTACGCGCGCGGGCTGCGTGACGCCGGCCTGCTGCCGGTGCTCAAGCATTTCCCCGGTCACGGGCATGGCTCCGGTGACTCGCACACCGGCGCGGTCACTACGCCGCCGCTCGCCCAGCTGCAAAGCAACGACCTGGTCCCGTACCGGACGCTGGTCACGGCGGCCCCGGTCGGGGTGATGATCGGTCACATGCAGGTCCCGGGCCTGACCGGCAACGACCCGGCCAGCCTCAGCCCAGCCACGGTGCAGCTGCTGCGCGGGGGAACCGGCTACGGCGGCCCGCCGTTCAGTGGACCGGTGTTCAGCGACGACCTGTCCAGCATGGCCGCGATCAGCGACCGGTACGGCGTGGCCGAAGCGGTATTGCGCACGCTGCAGGCGGGCATAGACACCGCGCTGTGGGTGACGACCGACGAGGTGTCCGCGGTGCTGGACCGGCTGCAGAAAGCAGTTGCGGCCGGGGAGCTGAAGATGCCGGCCATCGACGCTTCGGTGTTGCGAATGGCTACGGCAAAGGGGCCGAACCCGTCGTGTCGACGGTAGGGCGTGTGGCAGACGCCCGGGTTGCTTACGCTGGGGTCACATAACGTCGAGTGTTAATCCGGGCAGTGCACGAAGGACGGACGATGGCAGGTGGTACCAAGCGTCTACCGCGTGCCGTCCGTGAGCAGCAGATGCTCGACGCCGCCGTCGAGATGTTCTCGGTCAACGGTTATCACGAGACATCGATGGACGCGATCGCGGCGAAGGCAGAGATCTCCAAGCCGATGCTGTATTTGTACTACGGCTCTAAGGAGGAGCTGTTCGGCGCCTGCCTGAACCGTGAGCTGACTCGGTTTATCGACGCGGTGCGCGCCGATATCGACCCCGAGCAGAGTCCGAAAGATCTGCTGCGCAACGCGATCCTGTCGTTCATGCACTACATCGACGCCAACCGGGCGTCGTGGATCGTGATGTACACGCAGGCCACCAGCTCCCAGGCATTCGCGCAGACAGTGCGCGAGGGACGCCAGCGAATCACCGACTTGGTGGCGGTGCTGCTACGGGCGGGCACCCGAAATCCGGAGCCGGACACTGATTTCGACATGATGGCCGTGGCGCTGGTGGGCGCCGGCGAGGCGGTGGCCACCCGGCTCAGTACTGGGGACACCGACGTCGACGAAGCGGCCGAGTTGATGACCAACCTGTTCTGGCGCGGCCTCAAGGGCGCGCCCGGCGACCGCAACGCCGCCGACTCCGCACCCAAGATGGCGACCGGCTCGGGCTAGAGCGTCCGTATCGTGCCGGTCAAGTGCGGATATCCCTTAGAGATATTGCGAAGCACCAAGTCCCAGCCGTCCTGGATGCGGTCGATGTAAAGTCCGGCGGTGGCGGGCAGCACCACCGGCTTTCCGAATCGCACCGAATAGCTTACCGACTCTGGAAGCTGGCCCTCAATGTTTCCCAATACCGCTGCAGCGCTGTACATCCCGTGCGCGATCACAGTCGGGAAGCCGAACAACTTAGCGCCGATCGGGTTGGTGTGGATCGGGTTGTGGTCACCGCCGACAGCGGCGTATCGACGGATCTGTCCCGGTGTGATTCGCAGAACGGTATTCGGCGGCGGAAACTTCGGCTGCTTCTCGGGCGGCGGCTTAGGCTCATCGGACAAGCTGGTGCGTTGCTGATGCAGAAAAGTTGTAACCTGCTGCCACGCAATATCATTGCCGACGCTGACGTCGGTAACCACGTCGACGAGCAAACCTTTGCGGTGTTCACGGAGGTTCTCCGCGTGCACCGCGATGCCCACCGTGTCGGTCACCGCGATCGGCCGGTACTGAGTGATGTGGTTCTCGGTATGCACTGCTCCCATTGCGGCGAAAGGGAAGTCGAACCCGGTCACCAGCGACATCACCGTCGGGAACGCCAACGCGAACGGATAGGTCAGCGGTACGGTGTCGCCGTACCGTAGCCCTGTGACCGCTGCATAGGCGGCGACGTTCCCGCGGTCGATGGGCAGCTCATCAATCGTCACAGTCCGGCTGGGCAGCTGATCGCCACGCGGCACGAACGGCAACGCCCCCGCCACTGCGCGAAGCATGTTTTTCAGCCCGCTTGGTTGCGTCACCGTCGTCACGCCCCTAGCATGGCTTGGCCGCAGACGCGAATGACATTGCCGGTCACCGCGTTCGACGCCGGGCTGGCGAAGTAGGCGATGGTCTCGGCGACATCCACCGGGTGGCCGCCCTGGAACAACGAGTTCAGTCGACGGCCGACCTCACGGGTGGCCAGCGGGATAGCAGCCGTCATCTGAGTTTCGATGAATCCCGGCGCCACCGCGTTGATCGTGATGCCCTTCTCGCCCAGTCGCGGGGCCAGCGCCTGGGTGAGGCCGATCATGCCGGCCTTGGTGGTGGCGTAGTTAGTTTGACCCCGGTTGCCCGCGATGCCGGCCATCGACGACAACCCGATCACCCGGCCACCCTCGCCGATGGTGCCGTTTTCGACCAATCCCTCGGTAAGACGAAGCGGCGCAAGCAGATTGACGGCGAGGACAGCGTCCCAGCGCGCTTCGTCCATATTGGCCAACAACTTGTCCCGGGTGATGCCGGCGTTGTTGACCAGGACGTCGGCCCGTCCGTTGTGATGGTCGCGCACGTGCTCGGTGATCCTGTCGACGGCGTCGGCTGCGGTGACGTCAAGAGTCAGCGCCGTGCCCCCGACACGGCTGGCCGTCTCAGCCAGCGGCTCGGCCGCGGCCTCGACATCAATCGCGACCACACGGGCCCCGTCGCGGGCGAACACCTCGGCGATCGTCGACCCAATCCCACGGGCAGCGCCGGTGACGATTGCGACCTTGCCGTCCAGCGGGCAGTCCCAGTCGGCCGGTGGCGTGGCGTCGGCCGCGCCGACATAAACGACTTGGCCGTCGACGTAGGCCGACTTCGCCGAGAGGATGAACCGCATCGTCGATTCCAGGCCAGTGGCAGCCGGTTTGGCGTCCGCCGACAGATAGACCAGCGCGACGGTTGCGCCGCGGCGCAGCTCTTTGCCCAGCGAGCGGGTGAAACCTTCCAGCGCACGCTGGGCGATTTGCTCGTCGCTGCTGGCGGCCTGATCCGGCGTGGTCCCGATCACGACCACCCGGCCGGACGCGCCGAGGTTGCGCAGCAGCGGGGTGAAGAACTCGTACAGTTCCTTCAATTCGGCCGGCGTGGTGATACCGGTGGCGTCGAACACCAGCCCGCCGAAAGAGTCCGCCCAGCGACCGCCGAGGTTTTGGCTCACCAGTTCGTAGTCTGCGTCGAGCGCCGCCCGCAGCGGCTCGACCACCCGGCCTTCGCCGCCGATCAGGACCGACCCTTCCAGCGGCGGGTCACCTACCCGATAACGGCGCAGCGCTTCGGGCTGTGGGATCCCAAGTTGCTTGGCCAGGAACGATCCGGGGGTCGAGTTGACGACCTGAGAGAATAGATCCGATGAAAGCTTGGGCGCCACTGAGTTGCCTTCCGTGTCGTGCGTGTCGTCTATCGACCACCGTATCGAGACCGAACTTACTCAAGAGTAAGAACAGTGGGTAGTATGACCCTCAACCGCGGATAACCCCAACTGACGGAGACAAACGTGGCCTCTGCAAGTCCCTCTGAAAACCACCAGCCTGCCAATAGCATGCGGTCCAAGCGGGCCGTCGCCGTGCTGGGCGGCAACCGTATACCGTTCGGACGCTCCGACCGTGCCTATGCCGAGGCATCCAACCAGGACATGTTTACTGCGGCGTTGGGCGGACTGGTGGACCGCTTCGGTTTGGCCGGTGAACGACTGGGTGCGGTCATCGGCGGCGCGGTGCTCAAGCACAGCCGCGACTTCAACTTGATGCGCGAGTGCGTGTTGGGCTCGGCGCTGTCTTCTTACACGCCGGCGTTCGACCTGCAGCAGGCATGCGGCACTGGCCTGCAGGCGGCGATCGCCGCGGCCGACGGCATCGCGGCCGGCCGCTACGAGGTCGCTGTCGCCGGCGGGGCGGACACCACCTCCGATGCGCCCATCGGCTTGGGCGACAACCTGCGCCGCACGCTGCTTGGACTGCGACGGTCCAAGTCCAATGTCGAGCGGCTGAAATTGGTGGGCAAGCTGCCCGCCAGCCTCGGGATCGAGATCCCGGTGAACAGCGAGCCGCGCACCGGCCTGTCGATGGGCGAGCACCAGGCCATCACCACTAAGCAGATGGCCATCAAGCGCGTCGATCAGGATGAGCTGGCCGCCGCCAGCCATCGCAACATGGCGGCCGCCTACGATCGCGGCTTCTTCGACGACCTGGTCACACCGTTCCTCGGGCTGTATCGAGACGACAACCTGCGACCGGACGCATCGGTAGAGAAACTGGCAAAGCTCAAGCCGGTGTTCGGCGTGAAGGCCGGTGACGCCACGATGACGGCGGGCAATTCGACGCCGCTGACTGACGGCGCCTCGGTCGCCTTGTTGGCCAGTGAGGAGTGGGCCGCTGAACACTCATTGACTCCGCTGGCCTACTTCGTCGACGCCGAGACCGCAGCGGTCGACTATGTCAGCGGCGCCGACGGCCTTCTGATGGCGCCGACTTACGGCGTACCCCGGCTGCTGGCCCGCAACGGACTTAGCCTGCAGGACTTTGACTTCTACGAGATCCACGAGGCATTCGCGTCGGTGGTGCTGGCGCACCTGCAGGCGTGGGAGTCCGAGGAGTACTGCAAGGAGCGGCTCGGGCTGGACGCCGCGCTTGGGTCCATCGACCGCTCAAAGCTCAACGTCAACGGATCCTCGCTGGCCGCCGGTCACCCGTTCGCCGCCACCGGCGGGCGAATCCTTGCCCAGACCGCCAAGCAGCTGGCCCAGAAGAAGTCCGAGAACGGGGGATCGGCCGGCCAACCCGTGCGCGGCCTGATCTCGATCTGCGCAGCCGGCGGGCAAGGCGTTGCCGCCATTTTGGAAGCCTGAACCGCATGCTGAATTGTGTTGGGGTGTTTTGTAACGCGACGAAGCGGGTAGCCGATAGGCCGGATAGCTCCGTGTTGTCGTCCGACCCCCGACCCGATGACAGCGCGGGGCATCCCTGAATCGATCGGGGGCCGGTCGGTCTGAGGGGCCGCCGCTGGATTGAGGGGGATCCAGCGACGGGCCCTTTTTCGCTTCAGCAGTACACCGTGTCAGCCGCTCTGCGGGTACGCCGGGACGGCTACGTAGCGTGGGCGTCGTCGTCCCAGACGCCGGACGTTCAAGCGCTCAACCGGGTGCTGCGCTGCTGGTTCGACATCGCTTCGCTGGGGTAATCAGGGGCCTCCGCGGTTTCGGCGTAGAACCGCCTGTTGGCCCGCGGTCCCGATAGCATGACCACCGTGCGGGTCAGCATCGTAGGTTCGCTGAGTGACACCGGTGGCCGGTCTCCAGTTGATGCCACTGTGCAGAACCTCGCCAGGTTACGCGACGAGGGCTTTCGACGCGTCTGGATGACGCAGATGCCCTACGAGCCCGATCTACTCACAGTGCTGGCGGTCGCGCTGCGCGAAGTCGACCGCATCGAGGTCGGCACCGGTGTGATACCGATCCAAAACCAGCACCCAATGCTGCTGGCCCAGCGCGCGCTGACGCTCAGCGTGATCGGCAACGGCCGCTTCATCCTTGGCCTCGGCATGACACATCAGGCGGTCACCGAGGGCATGTGGGGCATCCCCTGGGATAAGCCGGTGCGTCGGTTGCGCGAGTACCTCGATGGTTTGCAGCCGCTGCTCGCCGGTCAGGCCGCCGACGCGGTCGGCGAGACTGTCACTACCCGCGGCGCGTTACAGATTCCGGGTGCGCCGCCGCCCGATGTTTACGTCGCCGCGTTGGGCCCTCAACTGTTGCGGCTCGCGGGGCGGCGTACCGCAGGCACCGTCACCTGGATGACCGGGCCGAAGACCCTGGCGGAGCACATTGGCCCCACGCTGCGGGCTGCCGCGGCTGAAGCTGGCCGACCCGAGGCCGCGGTCCAGGTGGTCGCCGTGCTGCCGGTGAGCGTCACAGACGACGTTGCCGCCGCCCGCACGGGCGCCGCCGAACGGCTCGCGATGTACGGGCACCTGCCGTCGTACCGCGCCATGCTCGACCGAGAGGGCTTTGCCGGCCCGGAGGACGCGGCGATCATCGGCGACGAACGCGCGGTGGCCGACCGTATCGTGGCGCTGAGAGCCGTCGGTGTCGACGAATTCGTCGGCGGCATCTTCGGCAGCTCAGAAGACCGCGCCCGGACCAGGGCCCTGCTGCGGCAGATCGACGCGTCTTGAACCAGCAGACGCGCAAAAGCCCCCGACCAGACATCCGTGCAGGGGCTTATGCGATTTGCTCAGCGGTGTGTCAGAAGGCCGCTTCGTCGAGCTCCATGAGCTCATTGTCCAGCGTTTCGATCACCTGGCGAGTACTGGTCAACAGCGGCAGGAAGTTCTTCGCGAAGAACGACGCCACCCCGACCTTGCCTTCGTAGAACGGCCGGTCGGCGTCGCTGACACCGGCGTCGAGCGCCTCAACGGCCACGGCGGCCTGACGCTGCAGCAACCAGCCGATCATCAGGTCACCGACGCTCATTAGGAAGCGCACCGAGCCAAGGCCGACCTTGTAGATGCTGGCGATGTCCTCCTGGGCGGCCATGAGGTAGCCGGTCAGCGAGGCTGCCATCGCCTGCACGTCGGCCAGTGCGGTGGCCAGCAGCTCACGCTCGCCCTTCAGTCGGCCGTTGCCGGACTCGTTCTTGACGAACTCCTCGATCTGGCCGGCGACGTGGGCAAGTGCCACACCCTTGTCGCGCACAATCTTGCGGAAGAAGAAGTCCTGCGCCTGGATCGCCGTGGTGCCCTCGTAGAGCGAGTCGATCTTCGAGTCGCGGATGTACTGCTCGATCGGGTAGTCCTGCAGGAAGCCGGAGCCACCAAGAGTCTGCAGGCTCTCGGTGAGCTTGGCGTAGGCCTGCTCCGAACCCACACCCTTGACCACCGGCAGCATCAGGTCGTTGACCTTGACCGCCAGCTCGGCGTCCACACCGTGTACCGCCTCGGCCACATCGGCGTCCTGGTAAGTCGCCGTGTAGAGGTACAGCGCACGCAGACCCTCGGCGTAGGCCTTCTGGGTCATCAGGCTGCGACGCACATCGGGGTGGTGGGTGATCGTCACCCGCGGTGCCGTCTTATCGGTCATCTGGGTCATGTCCGCGCCCTGCACCCGGGACTTGGCGTAGTCCAGTGCGTTCAGGTAACCGGTGGACAGCGTGGCGATCGCCTTGGTGCCGACCATCATGCGGGCCTGCTCGATGACCTCGAACATCTGCGCAATGCCGTTGTGCACCTCACCGACCAGCCAGCCCTTGGCGGGCACCCCGTGCTGGCCGAACGACAGCTCACAGGTCGCGGAGACCTTCAGGCCCATCTTGTGCTCGACATGGGTGACGAAGACCCCGTTGCGCTCGCCCACATCGCCGGTCTCTGGGTCGAAGTGAAACTTTGGCACAAAGAACAGCGAGAGACCCTTGGTGCCCGGCTTGGCGCCCTCGGGGCGTGCCAGCACCAGGTGAAAGATGTTTTCGAACAAGTCACCGGAGTCAGCGGAGGTAATGAACCGCTTGACGCCCTCGATGTGCCAGGAACCGTCGTCCTGCTGGACTGCCTTGGTGCGGGCGGCGCCCACATCCGAGCCGGCGTCGGGCTCGGTCAGCACCATGGTCGAGCCCCAACCGCGCTCGGCGGCCAGCACGGCCCACTTCTTCTGCTCCTCGGTGCCCAGGTGGTAGAGGATGTTGGCGAAACCTGCGCCGCCGCCGTACATCCACACCGCCGGGTTAGCGCCCAGGATGTGCTCGTGCAGCGCCCATACCAGCGCTTTGGGCATCGGAGTGCCGCCCAGGGCCTCGTCGATCCCAACCTTGTCCCAGCCGGCCTCAATGGTCGCTTGCACCGACTTCTTAACCGACTCCGGCAGCGTCACCGAGTGGGTCTCTGGGTCGAAAACCGGCGGATTGCGGTCCCCTTCGACGAAGGACGCGGCGACCGGGCCCTCCGCCA